>CAZUKR010000057.1:0-17003 GCA_964620885.1 uncultured Eubacterium sp. | reverse complement strand
CACAATAAAAGATAATACAATATATCAATTTAAGCTATTTAAAGGAAAGAAAGAAATGCATTTTTCCCAGATAAGAAAAATAAAACGCAAGAAAAATTTGTTTAGAGAGAATATAATAGTTTATGGAAATAATGGCAAAAAAATTTATGTATGGCTGAATAATAATAATGTAGATTTATTTGAACGGAAGTTGAAAATGGAAAGAAAGAAGTTTAGTTATAATGTATAATTATGCACAAGGGGGATATGAGAAATAATTATGGAGGATGAATTAAGATTATGTTAAAAACAATGGCACCATGGATAGCAGTAGGACTTGTAATTTGGATAGCAGACAGGATAAAGGAAAAAAAGAGAGAAGAAGTAGGATTTAATGAAACAAAATTTGAGGTTAAAAGTATTAAATTCTTTTTCTGGATTATGGTGGTGTCTTTTTTGTTTTGGAGTTGTGGGTTTGTAATGTGTTATTTGGATGGACAATTAGATTGGGTATTAGGACTATTATTTGGAGCATTCATAATAGGATCTTTTATAGGGGTATTAGCCACAAGTTTATGGAGAGTAAGAGTGGATGGCAATGACATAGAATTTCGTTCTACATTTGGAATAACTAGAAAATATACATTTGAAGATATTACTTTGGGCGTGTATGAGAGAAGTGGCTCTTTAAGAATTTATTCCGGGAAGAAAAAGTTATTTACATTTGGTGATGCTTTAGATATGGGACAGTTTCAATACCGGATGTATTGTAATGGAATAGAAATAATAACCATAGCAGAAATGAAGGGATCAAGTGTCGATGAACATGTAATGAAACCTAGATTGCTGTATTATATAGTAATTGTATCTTCGCTTATATTTTGGGTAGGAATGATAGCTTTATCAATAGTACAAAGAAATTTATTGAGTCCTTTTGGAATAGTTGAAATTGTGATTACGGTTGCATTTGCAATAATATTGGTAGAATCCATAGTTGAAAAAACCACAATAAAAGATAATACAATATATCAATTTAAGCTATTTAAAGGAAAGAAAGAATTGCATTTTTCCCAGATAAGAAGAATTGAACGCAAGGAAAATATGTTTAGAGAGAATATAATAGTTTATGGAAGTGTTGGCGAAAAAATTTATATATGGCGGGATAATAATAATGTAGATTTATTTGAACTGAAGTTAAAAATGGAGAGAAAAAAGTTTGGTTATAAGCTTAGGGTATGGCGGAGAACCTAACATTTCAGCTGCGATGAAGCATCAGATAAAGTTGGTCACAACAAACTTTACCAGTAGAAAACCGACTGATATATTTGCAGAGTTCCTATTTAATGAAGATGGAACAGAGCTGGTGGAATGCATCCATGGAAAGAAGCGGACCAGACTGCACTTCGGATTTAAGATAGGAGCCTTAAACTTTCAAAAACTATTGAAATACAGCAATAGTCTTGAAAAGTGCAGCCAAAAAACAGAAGCAGCATAACAAGGGAAAAGAAAACATCTGTTACTATCATCCATTTACTATCTTTTTTATTCTCGGCACAAATCGTGTATAATGTATAAATACGGTAGGATATTTTTAAAAAAGTAATTTTTGAAGAGTGTCCTTTTTGCTGTAGTCAAAAAATTAGGGGAGTTCACCGTAGCATATGGGTACGGACTTATATAGTAAAGCATAGGACTAAAATATAGTTAGAGAAGGGATTAGCAAATCAATGATTCATATCCAAAATATAAATAAAAACTATAAGAAAAAGCAGGTACTATTTGATTTTTCCATGAATATAGAAACTCAGCAACATGGTATTTATGGACTGCTGGGACCCAATGGAGCGGGAAAAACTACAATCATTAAAGTTATGATGGGATTGCTTGATTATTCTGAGGGGAAAATAACAATAGATGGAGAGAGTAATTATAAGTCATGGTGCAAAAATAATGTTGTATTAATTCCGGCAGGAGAGAGAGGAATACGCTATAAGAACACAGTATATGATAATGTTATGTGGTTTGCTGCAATGAAAGGTGTTTCTGAAAAAAAGGTTAAAGACTTAATTTGTGAGTATGCAGAAATCTTGAATTACACTGATTTCCTAAAACGAAGGATTGAGACATTATCTATGGGTGAAAAGAAAAAAGCAATGCTTTTATGCGGACTTTGTACGGATATGCAGGTGATTATCATGGACGAGCCTTCAAACGGACTTGATATCACTGCTCAAATTGAAATGAAGAATTTAATTAAAATGTTATCAACTACATTAAAGAAGACATTTATCATTTCATCACATGACATGGATTTCCTTGGTGGAATGGCGGATCATTATGTTTTTATCTTTCATGGAAGAAATGTCTGTGAAGTGAATGAGGAAATGGAGAGATCTGAGATTCGTGAGAAATATATTGAAGTTAAAGATAGTTTTGGAGGTGTCCAATGAGAGCCTACTTAAATGCCATCAAATGGGAAACGATTTTGGGTTTAAAAGAGTATTCCAGATATCGAATTGGATTGTTAATGGATTTTATTGTGTTCACCGGAACCTTTATTGCAATCTATTATTTTGGAATAAGTAGTGGATTTTCATCATTTTATGATACAAGCGAAGCTACCGGTAGTGTATTATTATTAATTGGATATATCTTCTGGCAGAATTCCAGTGCAGCATTAGGGTATTGTACAGGAACCATCTCCAACGAAACGTCCCAAGGTATCTTTGAAGTACGTTTGCAATCAAAGTATCCCCTTGAAGGCATTTTGTTTTGTCGATTAATAGTCAGCTGCCTGTTTCATGTTATTACATATATAGGAATTATTGCATTCTGTGGAATTGCAGTAGGATTCAATCCTCGTGATGTGCTTATCATATTGTTGTCTATTTTAGTGAGTTTCCCTGCCCTTATTGGTATGTATGGTATGGGGTTAATCTTTGGCAGTGTATGTATTTGTGAGAAAAATGTTGGTTCTCTTATTTTAATTGTGCAGACCCTGCTATTATTTATTTCAAATACATTATCACCCTCCCGAAACCAGCTCGTGAACTTGATTCCATTTTCCGGCGGGATTGATATTATGAGAAATGTATATATGAAACTTAGTGTATCAGGGACTTCCGTATTAAGTTATATTTTTATCAATATTATCTGGCTGGTGATTGGATGCATCTGTTTTAGAAAAGCATTAAAGCATGAAAGAACCTATGGTTCATTTGATAACTATTAAATATAGAAGAAAGACAATGGGACACAAACTGGTAAATCAGTTCATTGTCTTGTATCAACAGGCCATTCAAGGCTGTAAGCCAATCAGGGGTTCTCATCATGGGAATCCTTTTTTCGTTCTAATAGTTCCTTTAAGTTTTCCAGCTCCTCATTAGACAAATCGGTGCTGTCAACAAAGGTGGAAATCAGCTTCTGAATACTATCATTGCAGTAAATAGAGAGAAAATGCCTGCCTTTTTCGGTAACACATTCATTTTCTGTAACCAGTGGATAGTAGTAATACAGCTTGGAATTCTGCTCATCCACTGTAAAATTTACGGCATCCTTTGCAATCAAACGCCGCAGCAAGGTCTTGACTGTAGTTCCCACAAGGTTTTTGCTTTGTTGTACCCGCTTCACGAGTTGAGCTGCTGTCAAGGGAGCCTCTTCCCACAACTGGCTCATAATCATCCATTCACTTTCTGTAATATGCGGCAGTTTACGCATAGGGTCACCTCCATCCTTAATTAATAACAATTATAGCACAAAATATACAAGAAAACAATTGTAGTTGATTAGGGGTTATGCTATAATGAAAACAAATGTAGTCATACTGCTGCGTCTAGGGCGGTGACATAAGTATATGCATTACATATCAGTAAATTACACGTTGCTATTGTCATTGGCAACAACGCAAAATGGAGGAAAAAGTCATGAGAATTAAGAAAATTGGAAAGTTGTTTATTTTGACGGCTGCGCTGGCCTCTTTGTTGGTTGGCTGCACAACTAGTGCGTCCTACACATTTAATGTTGCTAACGGAGATTCCGTTAAAGTTAAATTGGATACATCGGATGGGTATTCCCTGAAACAAAATGAGGGTCATTTCATGGTGAATAGTGGTGATGATCAAATACTCGAAGGGCTCTTCCTATCGGAAGAAGGATTCGATGATTACGATTTAGAGAGTCCGCAAATTACCATTTTGGAAGACAATGAAAAGGATACCTTTTCATACTATTTTTATGAATATGATGATGGTACTACCGTGAGAAACTACTACCTTATCTGGATTTTTGATTCCAAAACGGGAGTACTCATTGGCGGTACAGCAGATAAGGAAGAAACAGAAGAGGCTTTTGACAGGCTTACCCTTTCAGTGGATAAGTAGTAGTTTATAATACAAAAGAATTTATTTAAGGAGGTATTTTATATGAAATACAACAAACATTTGCTCTGTGCAGATTCAATTTTTAACAAAAAGGTACGATGGTTATTCGTCTTGTTTTTGCTTTTTGTTTTTTCCTTTTTCTATCCCCAATCCAGCCTGAAGGTTCAAGCGGCGGATGGTGATATTGCAATCAATGCTGATAACTTTCCGGATAATAACTTCCGGGACTATCTGCGTTCCCGGACATATGGAGCAGATGGACAATTGACAAAGACGGAGATTGGTAATATTGGCAGACTAGATGTTTCTTCCAAGGAAATATCCAGTCTAAAGGGAATCGAATATTTTACCGAACTGACTAGTTTGTCTTGCTCTGGTAACAAATTAACGAACCTGGATATAAGTAATAATACCAAACTGACTGAATTGCGTTGCTTTAACAACCAGTTAACGGATCTGGATGTGAGCAATAATACGAACCTGACTAGTTTATCTTGTGAAAGCAACCAGTTAACGGATTTGGATGTAAGCAATAATGCGAACCTGATTAGTTTGTCTTGTGAAAACAACCAGTTAACAGATCTGGATGTGAGAAATAATACGAACCTGACCAGTTTGTTTTGCCAAAGTAACCAGTTAACGGATCTGGATGTGAGTAATAACACGAACCTGATTACTTTGTTTTGCCAAAGCAACCGATTAACAAGTCTGGATGTGAGTAATATTACGAACCTGATTGATTTATCCTGTGATAATAACCAATATGTTCAAAAAACGGATTCCGCAAACCGAATAAATATTGCCGATTTACCAGGTAACTTTAATATAGGAAAAGCAGATGAATGGACCGGGGCAAAAGCAGATGGAACTAACGTCATTACCGCTACGGGAGGAATAATTACATATCGATATGAATGTGGCAATGGACGCAACTACAAAACTTTCACAATAATTCCGGAATTTCAAATTAGTTATCAGCTCAATGGCGGTACCAACCATAAAGATAATCTTGTCAGCCTTAAAGCAACAGATAACCTCAGTCTGAAGAACCCAACCCGAACTGGCTATACCTTTGCAGGCTGGTACAGTGATGCATCTTTTAAAACAAAGGTAACAAGCCTCTCAGGAGAAAGTATTGTAAGCGGAACGCTGTATGCGAAATGGACACCAAATCAATATATGGTTACATTTGATGCCCGGAAGGGAACAGTAAGCCCAAAAACAAAAAATGTTGTCTATGATGCCCAATATGGTTCCCTGCCTACGCCCAAAAGAACCGGCTATAGCTTTCAGGGATGGTATACCAAAAGCAGCGGTGGCAGCAAGATTACGGATAGTAAAAAAGTAACCATTACGAAAGGGCAGACACTGTATGCCAGATGGGAAGCAAAACAGTATACACTTAAATTCAATGCTGGAAAAGGAAAAGTAAGTCAGAAAACAAAGAAAATCACCTATGATGCCAAATATGGTTCCCTGCCCAATCCCAAAAGAGCGGGCTATAGCTTTCAGGGATGGTATACCAAAACCAGTGGCGGCAGCAAAATCACCAGCAGTAAAAAAGTAACCGTTACGAAGGGACAGACACTCCATGCCAGATGGAAAAAGGTATCTGTGGCAAAAGCAACCATCCGCAGTATCAAAAACAGTTCACCTAAAAAAGCGGTGCTTTCCCTGAAGAAAGTAAGCGGAGCCAGCGGTTATCAGGTTGTATATGCGGATAATAAAAACTTCAAAAAAGCGAAAAAAACAGATGTGTCAGGAACAAAGGTAACCCTAAAAAAACTTACCAAGGGGAAAACCTGGCATGTGAAAGTAAGAGCTTATAAAAAAGATTCTGCTGGAAAAAAAGTATATGGAAGATACAGCAGTGTGAAGAAAATAAAAATTAAAAAGTAGAACTGGTATATCAACAGGGATGTTCATTTTGAACATTCCTGTTTTTGAAGTTTGACAAAACTTAGCAGTTGACAAAGATACCATAAACTGGCAGAATTTTACTATTGCGTGCAATTTTCAACAAAAGAAAAAAGGAGGGGGAGACGAGGAACGAGTTATGAAGATGTGCGGAATAATATTGTAAATTTATGGAGATGTGAAATATGGAAAAGAAGAATAAGGCAGGGATAGTTGCGGCGATAGTATTGGGCGTACTTTGCGTCAGCATGATTGTGGTAAATATTGTGTTATACAGCAGCAGCTCAGTGGATAAGCTCAATCCAAAGTCAAAGTCTGCAAAAAAAAGTGATTTTAAAGAAACAGAAGAGACCGCCGGATATGATGATGCTGTTGGTACAGCGAAAGATTTTGAGGTGGTTATTACAACCGATGCTCCGGCAGAAGGGGAGAATCCCGATGGAGAAGGCCAGGAAGAAAATGTAGATTATATTTGTTCGGAAAGCGCTGAGAAGGAACTGACAGAAGAGGATGTTACTGTATTACAGGGTAAAACAATAGAGGGGCTTCCGGAAGGAAAAGATGTAGTTCAGATGGTAATAAATGAAATATATGCCAGAAAAGGATATCAGTTTACGGATGAGGCAATTCAGGACTATTTCAACTCCAAGGCATGGTATCAGGAAATTGAAGAAAAAACAGCCGACATGGATGCTATATTGGAAAGCATGACAGATATAGAAAAAGCAAATGTTGATTTTCTGAATACATATGTACAATAGGGAGGAGAGAAAAGAATGTTTTGTCAAAATTGTGGAACAAAAAATAATGATGAGTCAATTTTCTGTGAAGAATGCGGAACAAAATTAGAAAAATCGGTAAGCAATCCGGTGAAGCCGTCGATACCACGAAAACCAATATCAAAACTGACAATTGCCATTGGTGCGGAAGCAGTGCTTTTAGCTGCTATGATAGTGGTGTTTTTCAGTATTGGAAATAAGGTATGCAGTCCGGAAAAAGTAGTAGAAAAATATTTTGTAGAACTGGCGAATCAAGATTTAAAGGGTGCATATAAGCTGTTAGATGTTGATGAAGACGACTTTATAAATGAAAAGTTATTTGAAAAGGCAAATAGTAACTCAAAATTAAATAAAGTTACAAATTATGAAGTGAAAAAATCTAAGGGTGGAAGCCTTGGAAAAAATATAGAAATCGAATACAGAACAAAAGGAAGCTCCTCAGATGAGAGCTATTATGTTTCTGTTAATAAAAAGGCAGGAAAAAAGGCACTGTTTTTCGATAACTGGGAAGTAACTACAGAAGCAATCATTGTAAAAGATTTTTTGGTAACAATTCCGGCAGGAGCAAAAGTTACTGTTGATGGTGTTGAACTGGATAAAAGTTATATAAATCAGAAAGATGAAGCATATCAATTCTATACAATTCCAGCTATGTTTGCCGGGGAACATCAAATTGTGGTAAGCCAGGAAGATATGCAGGAAGTGAGAAAGATAGTTAGTACAAATGATACTTACAGCTTTTGGCAGGAGGATATGGTTCCCCAGAAAGAGGTATTAGAAGAAGTAATTCAGACAGCGGCAAAGGACTTTGAGGCAGTATATATAGCAGCAGCATCCGGCAAAGAATTTGATTCTGTCAAAGACCTGTTTTCTTCCAAGGAGGAGTCTCAGAGTCAGGCGAAGGAAGAATATGAAGAGCTTCGGGATGAATTGAGAGACAGCAGTTATAGTTTTATTAATAAGATTGCTTTTTCTGAAATTGAGGGAACGATTGAGAAAGGGTATGCTGAAACAGATGAAACGTGCCTGGAAGTAAGCCTTGAATTTGATTATCTTATTGATTACGATTATGAAGATTGGTTTGGAGAAGTTAGTAATGAAACATATAACGGTTCAGACTACATACAATTTAAGTTAATAAAGGAAGATGGAGCATGGAAGTTAATGGGTCTTAGCGGAACGTATCTATATTACTAGGAGGAAATAGGGAATGGCAAAATTTTGTACAAAATGTGGAAAACCACTTGAAGAAGGAAAAGCTTGTGATTGTGCCCGGCAGATAACGGCAGAAACACAAGAAAACATACAACAGCAGCCTCAGGCGGAATATGTGTCAAACGAAGAGCAGTTTCAGAAAACACAACAGGCAGTATCCGGCTTTTTGGCAAGAGTAGGCGGAGCCTTTTTAAATGTAATCAAGCATCCGGTTACAGCCGGAAGAACTATGATTTTGACAGGAGATTATCAGGTAGGAGTTGCACTGATTGTATTACAGGGAATCTTCTCTGCCATATTCGGAGCAGTGGCAGCAGGGAAGTTATACTCTATGTATAATGGTCTTTTAGGCGGAATGATGTCGCTTTTAGGCGGCAGTTCTGGTGAAAGCGTTAAAATGCCTTATGGGAAGATTATTATAGGAACTATGCTGATTTCTATCGCATTATCTTTTGTACTGGCGCTTCTGCTGATGCTGGGAAATATGATAATTAAAAATAACCTTAGCTACAAGCAGATGCTGGCGGCAGTAGGGTCCAGAAGCTGTGTTGCAGTAATCTCTGCACTTGTTGGCATTTTGTTTTATCTGATTAACCCAGGAATAGGACTGTTGATTTTCTGTGTGGGAAATATCTGGGGATTTTTCATTATCCTTCAGGCAATGCCGATTTCGGACGAAGGAATGAGAGATAAATTACCAACCATTATAATTTTGGTCTATATTGTGTTTGCAATTCTTACAAGCGTTTGCATAGGAAAAGGCGGCAGACTTTATGTACCAACAGATATAATGGAAGACAGCACTGACAGTTTGGAAAATTTATTTGGCAACTATTATTAAAGTAAGAAAAGCCATGTGCATATTAAATTGCGCATGGCTTTTTTGTTTTATTTCTAAAGTTTTCATAGGAACAACCGATAAATAGATTAGAAAATAATAAACAGCTTACAATATATTAAGAAATAGAAAGGAGATGCTGTTATGCGTATAGATGCATATAATCAAATAACACAGATATATAATTCGGCGAAAACTTCTAAGGTAAAAGGTGCACATGGCGTTGACAAGCGTGACGAAGTGCAGATTTCTCAGGCAGGTCGTGATTATCAGGTGGCAAAACAGGCAGTGGCAGAATCAGCTGATATTAGAGAAGATAAGGTGACACAACTGAAGGCAGCCGTTGATGCGGGGACTTACAATGTAGAGGCCGGAGATTTTGCAGCAAAATTAATACAGAAATACAATGCATATTTGTAGAAATGAGGTTCGGACGTGGCTAGTTTAATGGAAGATTTCATTGAGATTCTGGAAAAAGAGAATGTGGAATATGAACATCTTACGGAATTGTCTGTAGAAAAAAGACAAATTATCATAAGCGGTGATATTTCAACTCTCGAGGAGATGACTGGTAAAGAGCAGGAAACTACCAGTAACTTAAAAAATTTAGAAAATAAAAGACAAGAAGTTATCAAAGATATGGCTATCGTACTTAGTAAAGATCCTAAGGAACTGACGATTACTAATATGATAGCATTTTTAAATAAGCAACCGGAAGAACAAGAAAAGCTCCAGCTAGTTCGTGTAAAGTTGCGGGAAACGCTGGAGAAGATGGCAGATATCAACACGCAGAATGAAATTTTGCTGACACGGGCGATGGAAATGGTAGAGTTTGATTTGACACTTTTTAAAAGTATGCGTCAGGCACCAACCACTGCTAATTATGATAAACGGGCAAATAATACCGGTGATGTTCTGGGGAACCGGGGATTTGACGCCAAGCAATAGGAGGAGAGACAAGTATGGCGAATGGAATGGGAAGTCTGTATATCGGTGCATCCGGATTGCAGAACAGTCAAAATGCACTGAATACAACAGCCAACAACCTGGCAAATGTAGATACAAAAGGATATGTCAGACAACAGGTACTATTTGCAGATAGAGATTACGTTACATTTGATACAAAGTCAGCAATCAGTAAACAGCAGGCCGGACTCGGTGTAAATATTGCAGATGTGGTTCATACCAGAAATATTTTTCTGGATAAATATTATCGTACAGAAAACGGAAGACAGGCATTTTATGAAGCGACGAGTGAAGCAGTAGAGGATGTAATGACTGCTTTTCAGGAACTGGAGGGAGAAAAATTCCAGGATGTTTTGTCAAGTTTTTGGACCGCCTTTCAGGAGTTTTCCAAGTCGCCGGATTACTCTGTAAACCAGAATCTGGTAATTCAAAAAGCAACCCTGTTTATAGAACGGTCACAGGGAATTTATGATAATATGAAGTCCTACCAGAGTAAGATTAACTTAAAGATTACAGAAGACATTGACACTATTAATGAACTTGGTCATACCATTCAGGAATTGAACCTGGAGATTCAGAAGGCTGAAGCCGGCGGGGTAGAAACCGCAATGACCCTGCGGGATGAGCGGGATAACGCACTGGATGAACTTTCCCAATATGCTCACATAGATTTTTCCGAGACACCAGACGGTATTGTAAAGGTAAAAGTGGAAGGTGTACTGTTTGTAGATGAAATTCATGTATTTGAAATGGGGCAGAAGACGGATAAGCTTACGGGATTTATTGATCCAATCTGGCCGCAGTTATCTGATGCAAGTCTGGGGCAGTATACGAACGTTTTTGATTTTCGTGTAGATATAAGTTCAGAAATGGATACAGATGTTGGACATTTAAAGGCACTTGTACTTGCAAGAGGAGATCATGTTGCTAATTATACCGATGTGGCAGGACTTACAGCAGAGCAGTATAACGATAATGCGGGAATGTCAATTATGCTTTCAGCACAGGCGGAATTTGATCAGTTGGTGAATGGAATTATGACAGCCATTAATGATGTGTTAAGTCCGCTGACTACCACAAGTTTTACTGCAGGTGGAGTTACATATAATAATGTAAAAGTATGGGATGAAGCAAAAGGCTGTGTAGGAGAAGGCGGGGAAAAACCCGGCCGTGAACTGTTTGAAAGACGTGGCATGGATCGCTATACGGAAGTAACAGCGGATGACGGAAAAGTGTATTACGTATACAACAAAGAAGACACTACAGACACTTCCAAGATGTATACGACATATGGGGTATCCATAAACCATGATTTATTAGAAACACCTGCAAACCTCCCCTACTTAACTCAAAATGGAGAAGTTGCTCAGAAGATGGCAGAGGAACTGGCTGCTGTATGGGAGAAGAAAGGTATGATTCTAAATCCCAATGACACAGACCCGTGTACCTTTGAAGGGTACTACGAAAAGCTAATGAATGAACTGAGCAGCAAAGGAAGTGTGTATGGGACGATTGCACGAAGTCTTTCCGGTACTGTGGACAGTGTTGAAAATCAAAGGCAGCAGGTAATCGGTGTTTCGTCAGATGAAGAATTAACCAATATGATTAAATATCAGAATGCATACAATGCAGCCAGCCGATATATCAACGTAATATCAGAAATGCTGGAACATATTATAACCCAGCTCGGATAAGAATAAGAGGTGAAAACATGGCATCAACATTTTTTGGATTAACAATTTCAAGTTCTGCGCTGACATCTTTTCAGGCAGCGACAAACACGATAGCAAATAATATATCAAATGTAAATACAAAAGGATATACGCGACAACAGGCAATACGAGTGGCAGCAGAAGCCCTCAGGGTCAATCAGAAATATGGTATGGCTGGAAGCGGTGTAGTGACCACAGAGATTAAGCAGATGCGCGATCATTATTATGATGTGAAATATTGGGAGAACAGTGCAAAAGTCGGATTATATGATACAAAACTGTACTACATGCAGCAGATAGAAGATTATCTTATTGATGATGACAGTGCCAAAGGGTTTTCCACCATATTGGATGAAATGTTTAATGCAATGGATACGTTGAAAAACAATCCCAATGATCTGGATAAGCGTCAGCAATTTATTAGTAAATCACAGAGTTTTGCATCATTCTTTAACAGCCTGAGTACTGGGTTAACCAAGATCCAGGAAGACTGTAACAAAGAAATTGAGACGCAGGTGGCAAATATCAATTCTATTGGTCAGAAAATATCACTGCTGAATAAGCAGATTAATATAATTGAACTCCAGGGAACCAATGCAAATGAATTAAGAGATCAGCGGGCACTGCTCATTGATGAACTTTCAGAACTGGTTCCGGTTGACGTAACAGAAACGAAGGTTACCAACAGTAATTATCCGGGCATGTATACTGGTGCTACGGACTATGTGGTAAAAATCAACGGACAGACGCTGGTAAATAATTTTGAATATAATACATTAAAATGTGTTGCGAGAGATGAAAAAGTAAATCAGTCTGATGTAGAAGGACTTTATGATATTTGTTGGAGTGATACCAATGTACCTTATAATGCATCAAGCAGGGCTTCCGATGGAAGGCTGCGGGCATTATTTGAAATCAGAGATGGAAACAATGGAGAAAATTTCAAAGGAACTGTAGAGAGCGCCAGAGCAGGGACAGGCGGAGATATCGTTACTTTGAAAAATCCAAGTATTACAGATATTAATCGCATGACCATGCCGGCAGAAGGTATGATTACTATTAATAACAAAGAATATAAATATAGTAGTTTTTCCTATGATGAGACAACGAAAACATATCAATTTCAATTAGAGCAGACTCTTTCCACACAGGAGAGAGCGGGAATAGTAGGCAAAAAGGCAGCCATTGGTGAAGATATAGATGCCATGGGAATTCCATACTATCAGGCTCAGGCAAATGAATTCTTGCGTGAATTTGCAAAGCAGCTCAATGATATTCAAAAGCAGGGGGTTACATTACCGGATGGAGAGCCGGGACAATCTTTCTTTGTGGCAGAGAATCCATCAGATGGAAGTGAGTGGGATTTTTCCGATTATACAGGAAGCGGCAGCATGGACAGTGCCAACGATTATTATTACCTGCTGACAGGCGCGAATATAAAAGTGGCAGATTTTGTTGTGGGAGACCCAAATAATCTGGTTACCCTTACAGCAGATGAGCTGGCAAACGGTACAGATAACCCATCCCTGGTAACGAAAATACTGAAATTAAAAAGTGATGTAAAATTATTCCGCGGAGGCGGTGCGGATGAGTTTTTACAGTGTATGATTAGTGATAACTCTGTAGATACAGAAAAAACGAAAATATTTCTGGGAAATTATGTTAATATATCAGAAACCATTATACAGAAAAGAATGTCCATTTCTGGTGTAGATGAGGATGAAGAGGGACTGGATATGCTGAAGTTCCAGAATGCTTACAATCTTGCATCTAAAATGATACAGACGATGACTGAAATGTATGACCGGTTGATTTTGGAAACAGGTGTATAAGGAGGAATCTAAATGAGAATTACTAATAGTATGATTAGTAGAAACAGCATGAGCAATATGAATGCTAATAAAATAAATGTAAATAACCTTAATAACCAGATGTCAAGTCAGAAGAAGATTTCAAGACCTTCTGAAGATCCGGTTGTGGCAATTCGTGCATTACGTCTTAGAAGTAATTTGAATGAGTTAAACCAGTATTTTAAAAAAAATATTCCAGATGCAGAATCATGGATGGAGATTACCGAAACTGCTTTGGAAAATATGAAGGGTGTTCTGACAACCATAAGGACAGAGTGTGGTACTGGGTCGAATGATCCGCTGACGGCAGAAGACAGAAATTCTATTTTGAAAAATCTTCAGTCTTTACGGGAGCAGGTATATGCAGAAGGAAATGCCGATTATGCTGGAAGAACTGTATTTACAGGATATAAGACGAATTCAACCCTGACATTTTTAGAAGGTGACAGTGATATAAAATACAGCATAAAAGAGCCAATATCTTATAAGGATATAGAAGAGAAAACATATTACGGCAATCTGGTTACGGTGCCCACATCAAATGCTCAGATTATAGCGGGAGTTTCTATGCCCAATATGCCTGATGATGTTGCCAATAACAGAATACGTTTATCCTATGACTCTCTTGATGCAATGGATCCCGATGATTTGAAATATATTGATTCCACTGGAACAGAAGTATCCCTAAATACTTATACTTATACGGATAGTTCCAGTAATACACAGACGGTGGATGTGACTTCAACGGACTATGCAACATGGGCAGCCGGCGGTTATCAGGTGGCAGATAACGAGGTGATTTATCTGAAGGAAACCGGGGAGTTGATTCTTGGAAAAGATGTAAAAAATGAAATGAGCAGCAATCATATGGAGTTAACAGCAACCTACACAAAAGAGGGCTTTAAGGAAGGTGAGCTGCGTCCGGAACAATACTTTGACTGTCAGAACATAACCGATCCGGCCAATGTAATTTCTTATACCAAGGAAGATCAGGATATTTCATATACAATAGCATTTAATCAAGACTTAGTAATAAACACCCAGGGATCAGATGTGTTCAATTCGTCTATTGGAAGAGATGTAGATGAGCTGACAGATGCAGTAGAAATGGCAATTGCGGCTCACGAAAAGGTAGACAAAATAAACAGTATGATGAAAGAAACGCAGTATTCTGATCCGACATATCAGCACGGATTAAAACAATGGCTGGAAGCAGCAAAGCAGGAAGCAGCCTACGCAGATGATAATATGCAAAAGATGTATTCCAAGGGAATTACAAAGTTTGATGGTTATTTGAGTGACGTAACCCTGGCAACCACAGACCTGGGAAGCCGTGCTGACCGTCTGGCGTTGACAAAGAACAGAATGTCTAATCAGCAGGCAACTTATGAAGAGTTAAAAGGAAATAATGAAAACAGGGAATTATCGGATATTATTATTGAATATACCTCTGCTTATGCTGCATATCAGGCGTCCCTGCAGGCATCATCCAAAGCAAATGGACAGACCTTATTAAATTACTTATAGTAAACGGAGGAAGATAGATGAAGATAAATACAAGGTTATTTGGGGAAATTGAGATTGAAGAGGATAAAATAATCTGTTTTGAAAACGGAATTATTGGATTTCCGGATTGTAAGCAGTTTACATTGATTTTTGATGAAGATGAAAGTGGAGAGTCTAAAAATATCTCATGGATGCAGTCTCTGGATGAATCTGCATTTGCCCTTCCTGTTATGGATCCGTTGCTGGTAAAAGAGGACTATAATCCGCAGGTGGAACAGGAATACTTAAAGAGTCTTGGAAATCTGACAACGGAAAATACCTATGTATTGGTGACTGTTACTGTACCGGCAGAAATTAAGAATTTAAGCGTGAACTTAAAGGCGCCTATTGTAATCAATACAGATGAATTAAAGGCAGAGCAGTTGATTATAGATGACAGTCTGCCGGTTAAATACATGATATATGATATTTTGCAGAGTAAAAAAACGAAGGCGGGTGAATAGGATGCTGGCATTAACCAGAAAAAAAGGCGAATCTGTTATTATAAATAACAACATTGAAATCAGTATTCTGGAAATGCGCGGTGACCAGGTGAAGATAGGAATCAGCGCACCGAAAGAAATCCCTATTTACCGGAAAGAAGTATATTTGCAGATACAGGAGGAGAATAAAGCGGCAATTGCAGCGGAAAGTCTTGAGGCATTAAAAAACATCCTGTAAAAATGTAAATTTTCCAGAGAAAGTACCGATAATTAAGATAAAGGGATATATTGCAGCCAAATATTTTCAATTTGGCTGTTCACTTCATCACATGGAGGTGATTGAAAATGATAGTTGAAGGAATTAATACCACTGGTAAGACATATCAGGGAAGTAGTCAGACTACTGGTAAGGTAAATCAGGGAAATAACCAGGAGCCAGCGGTAAATGCAGCAGGTGCAAGCGCCGGCAGTGAATCGGCAGCAAAAACTTTGAAACAAGTCAGTAATCCAAAACAGCATACCCTGAATATAGATGATGGAAACGATGCTGCGGAGAACAAGATGCAGTCTCCTACAGAGGCATTAAAGAAAGCGGTAGAAGAGATTAACAAAAGAGCAATTAATTCAGAAGCAATATTTGGAATCCATGAAGACACGAACCGTGTAACCATTAAAATAGTAGATCGTGATTCACGGGAAGTATTAATGGAGTATCCGCCGGAAAAAACCCTCGATATGATTGCAAAAGTATGGGAACTGGCAGGACTTCTGATAGATGAGAAGAGATAGGAGGAGGAATACATATGGCAATTAGAGTATCGGGATTGGTTTCGCAAATGGATACAGATTCGATTGTACAGGAACTTGTATCTGCCTATGGTACCAAAAAGAATAAATACATCAAGGCACAGACAAAGCTGGAGTGGAAGATGGATGCCTGGAAGGATATGAATAAAAAGGTAAATAGTTTTTATAAAAAATTAGGTACCTTAAGACTTTCCAGTGCTTATACCAAGAAGACCACTACTTCCTCAGATACGACAAAAGCAACAGTAACTGCAGGCAATACAGCCATGAGTGGATCACAGACCTTAGAGATATTAGAGACTGCAAAAACTGGATTTATTACAGGTGAAAAGCTTACAGGTGTGAGCGGTTCTACAAAATTAAGTGAGATTATCCCGGGATTAAGCGGTTCGGCCTCCCTTGCAGTTACCACCAAAAAAGGTGGTACCAATAATATTACATTAACAGAGGACATGACTGTAAATCAAGTGGTAAATGCATTGAAGGATGCAGGAATCACTGCCAATTTTGATGAAGTAAATAAAAGAATGTATGTAGGTGCCAAATCCAGTGGGGTTGAAAATGATTTTGCAT
>CAZUKR010000056.1:0-17077 GCA_964620885.1 uncultured Eubacterium sp. | reverse complement strand
TCCCATTTATATTATAGGAAAGACCATGCTACACTAAAGTATAAAAGTGTGTAATTTCCTATAATATAAAACGCTCCGCGATGGATGCACACGCGCGCCAGAGGAAGAAGTCGCAGAGGCGACGGCGCGCGGCGCAGCAAAGTGCCTTCTCCCTCAAGATTGAGAGCAGGGGAGTTGAAGTGCCGAAGACACTTTGTTTTATGCTTTTGGCAATGATACGGAGATGGAAAAAAGTCCATTATTATAGTATGCTTCTATCGTTCCGTTTAACCGCCTTGTAATTTCTTTGGCAATTGCTAATCCTAACCCTGTTGTTTTTTTGTTTCTGAATTTATCCTTTGTATAAAAGCGTTCAAAAATATTATCCAGATCATCCTTTGTCATGGGTTCGCTGATATTGGAAAAGGTAAAGATATAGCTATCTGATTCATGGATTTCAAAACGATATGCTCCCTTTCCATGTACAATTCCATTATAAAGAATATTTGAGAATATTCTCTTCACCCCTTGCTCGTCCCCTTGTATCATACAAGGGGATTCTGGTAATTGAACGATAGGTTCATATCCTTTTTTATTAAAATCATCATAATACATAGCAAGGGTATCTGCCAAAACTTTTTTTGCATCTATAGGTACATGTTCATACGTAATTTCACCGGATTCAATACGTACATATTCAAACAATTGTTCCAGCAGTTTCCGAACCATGGTTTGTCGTTCTGATATAATTGATAAGTATTCCTTGCGTTCTTCCTCTGTAACACCCGACTGCAGCATTTGGACATATCCCCCTGCTGTTGTTAATGGAGTCCGCAAGTCATGTGATATATTTGTAATACTCTGCCTAAAACTCTGATTCATCCTTCTGAGCCGGATGTGTGACAATCGAGTATCTTTTATGGAGGAATTGAGCACATTGGCTAGGAGGATAATATCTTTTTGTTTGGCTATTACAGTAAGGAGCTGATTGGTATCTGGAGTATTCAGTATTTCTTCTAATTGTCGTGTGATATGCCTGACATTCCATCTGTAGTATACATGATACAGAATCGAAAATAGTAACAAAAGCAATAACAAAAAAATTATAATTGTCTTCATATGTTCCATATCAGCTCCTTCTTTTAAATCAATCTATATCTTTTTTTGTAAATAGAAGACTAGCTCCCATAACTGTTATAACTCCAATTAAAATGAACACTGCGGAATATCTTATAACATCTTCTGGCTTTGATGTAAAATCTACAATTGTGTCACGCATATTGGAAAGACTATATCTAAGAAAAATATCATTATTTGTGAATGAAGTAAGTAATCCCGCAGCCATTTTTCCGCCTGTTATTAGCAAGAATGAAACAATAACGGTAACTCCGACGTTTTTAAAAAGGAATGAGCACAAAAGCCCTATTCCTGCAATTCCCCAGAACATGCAGAGAATTCCAACATTCATTTTAATAAATACCATCAACTCAGCGTGTCCGAATTGAAATAGTATGGTATTTGATAATAAACGTAAAAGACCAAAAGCCAATAAAATTATTGTTGCAACGGAGGATATGGCAATATACTGGCCCAGAACTAATTTCCATCTGGCGATTCCGTGGCAAGCCATCTGCCGTATACTGCCATTGGCATATTCAGCAGTAATCATGAAAACAACAAAAATTAGGATAATGTAGAAGATGATATCTCCGCTATAGGAGTCCCGGTAACCGGAGATTCCTGTTTCCAACGCCATCTGTGCTTTTATTTCGGAAGAAAAACGATCTGAGTTTTGTACAAATATAGTATAAGCAGAAGCAAAAACATTTATTGCCAAAAGTATAATTGAAATTACATAAAAAATCTTGTTTCTAAATACTTTATAAAATTCACTGGAAATTATATTTATCATTTTTAGTTACCCCCCATCATCTTAACAAAATATGCTTCAGTATCATTGCCTTCTAAACAGATGCTTGACACTAAGATGCCATTCTCTACCAATTCTTTATTTATTTGTGCCGGGTTATCCAGGCGGTCATAAATACATATTTTCCCGTGATCAAAGATCTGATAGTCTGTACTTTTGATATTGTTTTTAATGATATATGCTGCTTTTTCTAAATTATCAATTTCTATAGAGAGACATTTTTTGCAGCGCTGTTCCAATTCCGCAGCTTTAAATTCGTCAACTAATACACCTTTATCAATAACGCCGTATTTTGTTGCAATTTTAGTAAGCTCTCCCAAAATATGAGAGGATATTAGAATAGTTATCTTACTTTCAAAATTAAGTTTTAGAATCAGTTCCCTCACCTCTCTGATTCCGGAAGGGTCTAATCCATTGATGGGCTCATCCAGAATAAGAAAATCAGGGTTTCCCAGTAACGCAATGGCTATGGACAAACGCTGTTTCATACCAAGGGAGAAATTTTTGGTTTTCTTTTTACCTGTATTTTGTAATCCTACCAAATTTAGAATATCATTTACATTATTATCAGGTATGCCAAGTAATTTATTATAATAAATTAAATTTTGTTGGGCTGTCATATCAGGATAAAGGGCCGGTTGTTCAATGATACATCCAGTTCTTCTTCTGCCCTTTTTTAAGTCGGTGCTTTCAAACAGCTTAATTCCGCCTTGATCTTGATAAATTAATCCACATACAATTTTCATAAATGTGGTTTTTCCTGCACCATTTTTTCCGATTAGACCATAAATATCACCTTTCTCAATATTAAGGCTGACCCTATCCACGGCTGCTTGTTTTCCATATTTTTTCGTCAGAAAATCAGTTTGTAGTACGAAACTCATATCTCTTTACCTCTTTCTTTCTGTAATTTATCTACTAATCACATCTACATTTCAATCATATAGGAAAGGTATCAAAATTGAATTTAGAATTTATCAAGAAAGTATCAAGATGTTATTTTAAGTATCCTGCATCTTATATCCAATCCCCCAAACCGTTTTAATATATGCTTCTCCGTGCTTCAATTTATTCCGAAGATTACTAACATGTACCGTTACTGCTCTTTCATCAACGACATATTCTTCTGACCAGACGCTCTCAAAAATATTTTGCTTCGTAAACACCTTTCTGGGGTTACTAATTAATAACTCCAATATAGAATATTCCTTAACGGTAAGTTCGATTGGTTCATTATTAATAGAAACAGTATGATTTTCACAATCTATAACTAAATCTTTAAATGTCAGTATTTTATTGTTCTCCATGACCGGAGTTTTGTTGGTTCTTCTCAGTACTGCGCCGATTCGAACAATTAACTCTTCATTATTAAATGGTTTTGTAATATAATCATCTGCTCCATCCCGGATTAGGTTAAGCTTCGTATCTAAATCATCTTTTGCTGATACGCATATAATAGGAATCTGTTTGTTGATTTTTACCAGTATTTCCTCTCCGCTTAATCCTGGTAGCATAAGATCCAGCAAAATCAAATCAAAGGTTTCTTTTTCTAACAATAGAAGAGCTTCTGTTCCAGAAAATGCGGAAGTTACTTCGTATTGATTTTTCCTTAATAAAGTTTGTACCATTTTGTTAATCTCGGTATCGTCCTCCACAATTAATATCTTATTCATTCTTATCTCCATTCCAGGGTAACTATTTTTATACGTAATATGTTCCATATTATATCAAATCTCCAGATAATTATATATATATTTTACAAAAACTTCACGGTGGGCAGTGTATGTTTTTTACAAAGGGTTATTATAATCGTTTTGTATAGAAAATTTACAAAAGAAAAGAGGAGGAACACGGTTATGAAATCCATTCGGTTTGCCCATGTATCGGATACACATATCTGTAAGAACTATGAAGGAAGTCAAATGAAGGATGTATTTGCAAGATGTGAAAGTCCTGCAGAGAGTCTGAAGCGCACTTTGAAGAGGCTGCATCAGTTGCAACTTAATTTTGTGTTATTTACCGGAGATCTAATCCATGAGGGTGAGAAAAAGGATTACGATTATCTTATGGAAATTATAAAAGAATATCTGCCAGAAACCAGAACAGTATTTGCTCTTGGCAATCATGACAGAAAGTCCCCATTTTATGAAAGTATGGGACTGGAGCCACAGGATTCCTACAATCATGTAAAAGAGGTAGAAGGGCTTCGGATTGTGGTGCTGGATACTGCAGTACCGGGAGAAGAGGCGGGAGCTATCAGCAGAGAACAGGAAGAGTGGCTGGAAGAAGTATTAAAAAAGAAAAAAACGGAGTATGGTACCATGCTTGCCTATCATCATCCAGTAAGCTGGAGTAATCCGGCATTTTCCATGGAGGTCAGCGAAAAGTTCCGCAGTATAATAAGAAACAGTGATGTGCGGGCAATTTTCTGTGGACATACCCATGAGAACAGCGTAGAGTTTCTGGAAGGGATTCCCCAGATTACGGCAGATTCCACGGCTTTTGGAGTCGAAGTTCATCAGGATGAATTCCGTATGGTGGAAAAGACAGGATATAGTATCTGTACCATGGATAAAGATACATGGCAGGTGCATGTGGAACAGGGAAAAGAACAGGATGTAATAGTGTCTATGGATATGAAAGCAATTGTGGAGATTCATGAAAAAACGGGAGAAAAATAAAATGAAAATATGGAATAGAATAGTGGCAGCAGGATTGGCAGTATGTATGATGGTTCCGGCGCTGACAGGATGCGGGCCTTCCGGAATTCAGGCAGATGCGTCGGAAAATACACAGGATACAAAGAATACAAAAAAAGAACAGCAGCTAGATCCTGAAAATCCAGTAACAGTAACCTTTTACAGTTATAGTCTGAGCTATCCATCTATGAAAGAAGGGATGGAACACCTTATTAATGAGTTCAATGAAACCATCGGTAAGGAAAAAGGAGTTGTGGTAGAAGGTGTTACAGACGACATGACAAAGTTTAAGACGGATATTCAGGCGGGAAATCAGGTAGATATTATTCAACATGCCTTTGGGACATTGGATGGAACAAAAGAATCTCTGGGAATTCAGGCATATGAAGACGTATTTCCGGAAGACGAATTGAAGGAACATTTACAGGGAATTTCGGAAAATGCCTTAAGTCTTGGGAAAATTGAGGATAAGACGTATGGACTGGCATTTACATTCAGCACACCTATCCTATATATCAATGGAAAGCTGTTTGAAGAAGCAGGACTGGATCCCAACCAGCCCCCGGCTACCTGGGAGGAAATGCTGAAAATGGCAAAGACTATTAAAGAAAAAACAGGTGAAGACGGTTTCGGTCTTGCACCGGATAACGGATGGGTAACGGAAGGTATTGTATACAGCAGCGGGTCTGACATGGTAAATGAGGATCGTACACAGGCAGAGTTTGCCACAGAGGAAACCGTAGAAGCATTCGAACTGTGGAAGGAGTTTTTTGCAGAAGGATGCGCAGCAAAAGGAACAGACAGTGATTTGATGCAGCAGTTCATGGCAGGAAAACTGGCGATGCATATTCAGTCCACCTCGGTATTAAGCGGCTTTGCAGGAGCGGCTGAAGCAGGTGGATGGGAACTGTACGGTGCGGCAATGCCGGGATTTGCAGGACAGGAAGCTGTTCCGGTAAACTCAGGAAGTTGTCTGGCAGTACGTCCCGACAGTGACCAGAAAGCACAGGCAATCTGGGAATTCATTAAATTTGCAACAGGAAAAGAGGGTTATACCATTATTACCTCTGAAATCGGCTATCTGCCATTACGTACAGAACTGGCAGATGATCCAAAGTATCTGAAGGATTATGTTGACGAATATCCACTGCTTCGTGTGAATCTGGAACAGTTATCCAGAATCCGTCCGGTTACTATCTGGCCGGGATCCGTATCAACAGAAGCGTTTACGGTGTTCCGGGATGCAACAGTGCAGGCTATTTCCACAGAAGCAGATGTAAAGGAAGTGTTGGAAAAGGCACAGGATGACATCAATCAGCTGATGCAGTGAAGTGAGGGAAAAATATGAGTACAAATTCTATAAGTTTAGACAATAGAGGTGTCACTGGAAAGGAATCAGCTCTGGGAAAAATCAGAGCTGGTACTTCCAAAAGAAAAAAATGGCTGGAAAAATGTAAACCATACCTGTTTCTGTTTCCGGCGGTAGCCATGATTTTATTCTGGCATTACAAACCCTTGGTAGAAACACTGCAGTACAGTCTGTACAAGTGGAGTATGGTGCCGGGAACAGTTCCGGAATTTGTGGGAATTCAGAATTTTCAGAAGCTTTTTTCCAATAAGGACTTTTTTCCGGCGGTGAAAAACACGGTGTTTTATGTATTGGGGATGATGCCCTTCTCCATTTTCCTGCCCATATTCATTGCCAATGCTACACAGAGTCTTCCGAATACGGCAAAACGAATTTATCGGACCTTGTTTTTTATACCTATGATTATGGCACCTGTGGCAGTCAGCGTTATTTTTCAGTGGCTGCTGCATCCGGGGAACGGCCTGATAAATCATTTACTGCAGGCTTGGGGAATTACAAAAGAAACCATTGCATTTTTTGCAGATCAGAAGTATGCTATGCTTGTAATTATATTAATTTCCGGTTGGAAGATGATAGGATTTAGCACGCTGATGTTTTCTTCTGCCTTAAGTGGAATTGATACCCAGTATTATGAAGCGGCAAAAATGGATGGAGCCGGAAAATACCGGACATTTCTTCATATTACAATACCTCTTCTTTCTCCGACTATTATGATGATGCTGATGATGAGCATACTATTTTCCAGCCAGTGGTCATTCGCTTACATTGATGTGCTGACTCAGGGAGGGCCATTTGCAACCTCCACCAATATCTACTATATGATGTATAAGTTTGCCTTTGGGGATATGAGCGTTGGAATGTGTGCGGCGGCAGCCAGTCTGTTTCTGGTGGTGTTTGGAATCATTGCTCTGATATTGCAGAGAATTTCCGGCAAAGTAGCATTTTACGATGATTAGGAGGAGGCAAAGATGAAAAAGAGTATAGGTACGATAACGAAGCATCTGCTGCTTCTGGCGCTGTCGTTTTTTGCAGTATTTCCGCTGTACTGGATGGTTATATCCTCCTTTAAGGGGGAGGCAGAGATATTTAATTATCTGCCGCTGCCAAAGAAATTTTCACTGGAAAACTATATCTATGCATTTTCCCAGATGCCCATCTTAAGAATGCTTGGAAATTCTATCGTAATCAGTATTGGACAAACAGCATGTCAGCTGGCCACCTCTATACTGGCAGCTTATGGAATGATTCGATGGGAATTCAAAGGGAAAGGTCTGATTTACAGCCTTTTGACTTTAACATGGCTGATTCCGTTTCAAGCAATTATGGTCCCCAATTATACCATGATAAATAATATGGGGCTGAATGGAAACCTTCTTGGAATTATATTGCCCTACATGGCATCGGCTTTTGCAAGTCTTTCCATGTATCAGATGTTTCAGTCCTTCCCTAAGGCGTTGATTGAAGCCGCAAGGGTAGATGGAAGCGGGGAGCTTCGAATTCTTTGGAATATTGTGATGCCCAGCATGAAAGCTTCCATTTCTTCTTTGGGAATTTTATTGTTTATCAATTCTTGGAATGATTATATGTGGCCCATGCTTCTGGCAAAAAAGGTGGAGTATGCACCCATACAGATTGGTTTGAAGATGTTTGTAAGTTCCGATGTAAACTTATGGGGGTCTTTGATGGCGGCAACTACGGTATCCTGTGTACCAATTTTAATATTTTATATGATATTGCAGAAAAATATTGTAGATTCTTTTATGAAATGGGGGTTAAAATAATGAGTAATACAAAAATAACAGCAAAGCCTTTGGGGCTTGCGGGAGCATATAATGTGCGGGATCTTGGAGTTTATGAAAACAAACAGCATAGAAAGCTGCGAGAGCATCAGTTTTTACGGGCAGACAGCCTTCATGAGCTGACGGAGGAAGACAGGAGAAGTCTTATTACTTATGGTGCAAGGGCGGTTATTGATCTGCGCAGCCGGCAGGAGAAAATGCAGGCTCCCTGTGTGTGGGAAAAAAGTCATCAGGTGGATTATTATTCCGTTCCAATGCTGGATGAAATGAATTCCAAAGGTTTTCAAGGCGAGATGCCCAAAAGCATGTCGGAACTTTATATCGGATTACTGGAAAAAAGCAAGGCTGCGTATGCAGAGGTTTTTCGAATTATGTGCCGATATGAAAGAGAATGTGTCATTTTTAACTGTACTGCCGGAAAAGATCGTACAGGTGTAACAGCTATGTTGCTGTTGGGGCTGGCAGAGGTAGAACCGGATGTTATTGTACGGGACTATAGTGTAAGTCGAAAGTATATGGAGCCGGTTTTCAGAAGACAAAAAGAACAGATGAAAAAGGTTGGTATTGAGATACCGGAAGAACTGCTGGACTCCAGAGAGGAAGAGATGGAAACGGCTTTGAATTATCTCTTTGAAAAATACGGAACAATAAAGCATTATGTTCAGAACATTGGTCTGACGGAAAAAGAAATAACAGTGCTAAAATGCAAATTATGTGGTTAATCAGAAGGTTTTATGTAAATAGTAATAGAGTACGATTCTTTGAAGTGTACTCTATTTTATATTATAGGAAAGACCTTGTTACACTAAAATATGAAAGTGTGTGATTTCCTATAATATAAAACGCTCCGCGCCGGATGTGCACGCGCGCAAGTGGAAAAAGTCGCAGGAGCGACAGCGCGCGGCACAGCAAGGCGTCTTCTCCTTCAGGAATAAGAGGTATGGGAGTTAAGCATATCGAAGACACTTTGTTCAAAAAAAACTTTGTTGAAATGTTTATATAAAAAAGAAAAATTAAAGTAAAATAGTGTTTTATTCAAGTAAACATGGTGGTAAAGTCATATTATCAAAGAACAATAATGTACAAAATGATAATAAGTAAGGAGGCGATAGTAAAAAAATGCAAAAACATTACAATGCAATGCGTACATGCGATGAATTACTACTTGAATTCAAGAACTTGAAAAATAAAGATGATTTAAGCCTGATTAAATTTACAGGTGTAGATAATCAAAAAGATGTTTATAATATTACGGCTCCCTTTGAATTTGAAGGAGGGATGTACATCGCAGGACGTGTGGAAGAAAGAGATAGTGAATGCTCCAATGTTGTTTTTTTCAGAAAGAGTGAAGCAGAGTGGAAAGCCGATGACACCATTGAATCGTTACCCCTTCAGGATCCGTTTATCTCCCAAATGGACGGGCAGTATATAATAGGCGGGGTGGAAATTTTTGATGATGAGGAAAATCCCGGGCAGCTCAATTACAGAACCATATTTTACAGGGGGAGTTCCTTAAGAAATCTGGAACGGTTTGCCGAAGGACCGGACAGGATGAAGGATATCCGTTTTTGTCAATTAAAGGATAAAAAGATTCTCGTGATGACCCGGCCACAAGGGAAAATCGGCGGACGAGGCAAGATAGGATATCTTATTATTGATACATTGGAAGAGCTGACCCCGGAGCGGATTATGGAAGCCGCGGTATTAGAGGGACAATTTGCTCCTGAGGAATGGGGCGGATGTAATGAATTGCATTTGCTGGAAGATGGTAAAGTTGGAGTTCTGTCCCATATAGCAAAATATGATGAGAGTGGAAACAGACATTACTATGCAACAGCATTCTGTCTTGACAGTGAAAACGGTGATTACACACCTATGAAAATGATTGCTGTACGGGCGAATTTTCAAGATGGACCGAGTAAACGTCCGGATTTGAAAGACGTTATTTTCAGTGGCGGACTGATTCGCCAGGGAAATGGAAGAGCCGAACTATATTGCGGCGTCAGTGATGTACAGGGGCACAAGATTACAATTGAGGATCCATTTGAATCCTTTCAATTAAAAAGAATTTAGGAGGAGAAAACTATGAAATTTAAGAGAAGTATTGCTTTGTTACTTACAACGGTGATGACAGCAGCGGCGGTTGCAGGCTGCGGCAGCTCCAATGGAGATGGCTCATCTACGGATGGCAAAGGGAACGATTCCGGTAAAACTATTACAGTAGACTTCTGGACTGCACCTCAGCAGGTACAGTACAACTACTGGGAAGAAAAAGCTCAGGCATTTAATGAGACAAAAACACAGGTGAATGGAAAAGCAGTTGAGGTCAAAGTCCAGCAGATGCCGGAGTCCCCTTCCTCAGAAGCAGGAATCCAGAATGCGATTGCTACCGGTACAGCACCGGCAGTTTCTGAAAACATCAATAGAGGATTTGCAGCTACACTGGCAGCTTCTGATGTAGTATATGACCTGTCTGGAGAAGAGTGGTTCAAGGATGTGATTGAAGCCCGTGAGATGGGTCAAAACATGGAGAACTGGGCAATTGACGGAAAGCAGTATGTACTTCCTGTTTATGTAAATCCAATGGTTTGGCAGTGGAATATGAAGGCTCTGAAGGTAATGGGCTATGATAAGGCTCCGGAGACTGTTGATGAGTTTACGGATGTTATAAAAACATTTGCTGAGAAAAAGGACGCATTAGCAGAAATTAGTGTTACAAATACATTTTACAGACCATCCTTAACTCGTTCTGACCAGTATTGGGACAGATGGTTTGACTTTATGATGATTTACGATGGTATTTCTCAGGGTAAATCTATCATAGAAGACGGCAAATTAACTATGGATAAAGAAAGTGCCATTGAAGCAATGAATGTAATTGGTACATTTGGAAATAGTATTCAGCAGAGTGAATTATCCAGTATCTGGGTGGAAGAAAATCCTTCCGTACTTGTTTCTATCAATGCACCATGGGAAATTGCTCTTTACAGAGAAAATAACAAGGTTTATGGGGAAGATTATGTTTATGGTCCAGCCCTTGTAAAAAAAGCCGGAGACAAAGCATATAATTATGCAGATTCCAAAGGATTGAGCTTTTATAAGGCGAAAAATATTTCCGATGACGAACATGCAGGTGCTGTTGAATTTGTAAAATGGGTATACAATAAAGAAAATTCTGCACAGACAGACCTTGACTGGTTAAATGCAACCACTATGCTTCCGGTAAGAGGTGACTTGAATACAAATGAAGCTTTTGCTGATGTAATGAAAGAATATCCAGAACTGGCAGACCTTGCACAGTGGGTACCATATTCTATTCCTGGACTGGCTACAGATAAAGATGCAGATATCTGGACTGCATTTACAGAAAGCGGTACAGCTCCCTATATGAATGATGTTGTAAGTGCTGAGCCTGGCAACGCTCCGGATTCAACTTCATATGTTGAAGCTGCGATGGAAGCCATGAAACAGGCAGGCGGACTGAAATAGGTTTTAATTTAAGGAGCTGCACAATCTCAAAGTGTGCAGCTCTGCTTATAAGTAAAAAGGAGTGATAAAAAATGAAAAAAAGAAATAAAACTCCAGGAATGAAAAAAGGGATTGTAGGATGGATGCTGAATGCTCCATATCTGATTTACTCAGTGGTTTTCTTTCTGATTCCGCTGATATGGGCGGCATGGCTGTCTGTAATGGATTGGAACCTTATGTCTGCAGATAAGAAATTTGTGGGTCTGGAAAACTTTAAGGCACTGTTTACGGATACAAAGGTACAGGCGGCATTTTGGAATTCCTATAAATATTTTGTACCGATTGTACTCCTGTGTTTTATCAGCGGATTGATTATCGCCCTGCTGGTATCGAAATTGGCGGATAAGATCAAAGGATTTGTAGCGGTACTGTTTTTTATTCCTTACCTGACCTCAGGAGTTGCTACTTCTGTTGTGGTAAAATACTTTTTCAATTACAATTCTGTGTTTAATGTATTTTTACGAGAGAACTTTAACTTAAATATAAATTGGCTGACGGATCAGCGTTTTGCCTTTGGAGTTATGGTTGGTATTGTTGTTTGGAAAATGTCTGGTTATTATGCCCTGTTTATTTTATCGGGCATTGAGAATATTGGTGCAGATGTGAATGAGGCCTGTGCCTTGGATGGTTCCAGCGGTCTTCACAAGCTGATACATGTCACACTGCCGATGATTATGCCAACTCTGACAACTGTTATTGTATTGGCAACAGGACTTGCTTTTGGTATTTTTACAGAACCGTTTCTGCTTACGGGCGGCGGTCCAAACTTAACTACCACATCCTGGCAGCTGGAAATCTATAATACATCCTTTACCCGTTTCCAGTCTGGGTATGGTGCGGCAATGGCTATTGCCAGTGCAGTACAGATTTTCATAACGCTGCGCATCATCAATTATATTACGGATAGACTAAACCGTAGATTTGGATTTTAAAGAAAGGAGGCAGAAAAAATGAAAAAAACGATTCGTATGAAAACGGTGGTAATTACTGCGATTACTTTTATATTACTGGCAATTTCATTGTTTCCATTTTACTACATGGTGTTACAGTCTTTTACACAATGGGATATGGTAGATAAGGTGCTGACGCCAAGTGGCTTTACTACACGAAGCTATGAATATCTCATGGGTAAGGGCGGAGCTACCAATTCCATGATGTGGATTAAAGCTTTATGGAATTCATTTGCTGTTGCGTTTCCTACAGCAGTAATATCGGTTGCTATAGGTCTTGGTATCGGATATTCCGTTTCAAAGCTTAAGTTTAAGGGTGGAAAGATGATTATGAATACGCTGTTGTTCCAGATGTTTTTCCCAGTCATTATTTTGCTGGTGCCGAGATATATGATAGCCAGACCTCTGGCAAATACCTATTCCGGTATGATTATACCTCTTTGTGTTTCTGTTTGGGCAATATTTATGTATATTAACTATTTTAGAACTATTCCCAATGATGTTTTTGAAGCTGCCAGAATTGATGGAGCAGGTGACTTGCGTATTCTTTTAAAAATTGCTCTGCCAATTACGAAATCAGTAACTACCATTGTATTTCTCTCAATCTTTATGCAGAGATGGGGCGAATTGATGTGGGATATGCTGATTGCACCAAATATCGAAATGCAGACATTAAATGTTTTGATTTCTACTCAGTTTAAACCGATGGGTGCTTTTCCGGGACCGATGTATGCGGCTTCTGTTATATTGACACTTCCCATCATTATATTGTTCCTTTGCTTCTCGAAATATTTTAAAGAGGGAATTAGTTTTATGTTAAAATAAATATAAGGAGATAGACTTTATGAAAATAGAAAGATGTTCCAATAATCCTTTGATTGCACCAGAGGATATTAAACCAAGCCGGCCTGATTTTAAGGTGGATGGGGTATTTAACTGTGGTGTGGCAGAATATGACGGTGAGGTTATTTTGCTTTGCCGTGTGGCGGAATCGGTAAAAGGTGAGGATGATGATGAAGTAAAGATTCCAATCGTGATGAAGGAGGACGGCGAGGACGTACTTGAGGTTATTTCATATAAGAAATCGGAGTATCCGGAGCTGGATTTTTCAGATTCAAGACACGTATCAAAGGTTGGGAAAAAGGGAAAAAAAGCTGTGAATCTCACCTCTTTATCCCATTTAAGAATTGCCCGAAGCATCGATGGGGTTCACTTTGCTGTAGATGATCATGTGGCGATACAGCCAACAGCTGAGGAAGAAAGCTGGGGGATGGAGGATCCTAGAATTACCCAGATAGGGGATACCTACTATATTAATTATACGTCGGTAACCCAGAATGGAGCGGCTACCTCCCTTATCAGTACAAAAGATTTTGAGAACTTTGACCGGCACGGAGTTATTTTTGCACCGGAAAACAAGGATGTGACGATTTTCCCGGAACAGATTAATGGTATGTATGTAGCATTTAACCGTCCGGTTCCGGCAGCAATCGGTAATCCGGAAATGTGGATTGCCAAATCCCCGGATCTTTTCCACTGGGGAGAGCAGAAGCATTTCTGCGGACTGTCAGGAGATGAAAAAAATGCCTGGGATAACGGACGTATCGGAGGCGGTGCAGTTCCTTTTAAGACAGAAAAAGGCTGGGTAAAAATCTACCATGCAGCCGATGTTAATGACCGATATTGTCTTGGGGCATTTTTGCTGGATGCAGAAGACCCTTCCAAAGTATTGGCAAAAACCAGAAAACCGATTTTGCAGCCAGAAGAGGACTATGAAATTAACGGTTTCTTTGGAAATGTAGTATTTACCTGTGGATGTCTTGTAAAAGAACGACGGGTAATCGTTTACTATGGTGCAGCTGATGACAAAGTGTGCCGGGCAGATTTTGATTTAGATGAACTGCTTGCAGCGATGGAATAAAAGCAGAGCTATAAACAGTTAGTACAAGGGGTGGAGTGATTATGATAAAAAAGCGTGTAACAATGAAAGATATAGCCAATTATCTTAATATTTCTATTAATGCTGTGTCGCTGGCGCTGAATGACAGAGCAGGTGTCAGCGAAGAGACGAGAAGGCTTGTTCTGGATACAGCAGAAGAGATGGGATATCTGGATCAATGCTCCAGATATATCCAGACCTACTCCAATAAGAATCTTTGTGTGCTGTTAAAACATAGATTTTTCCGCGACTTTAGATTTTATGGACGCATACTTCTGGGTATTGAAGAAGAGGCGAAAAAGTCTGGTTATGATGTGTTTATTAATTCCTTTGAGGCAGAGGATATACCGGCCTGCGTGGAAAGCAGAAAGGTTTCAGGAATTATTGTGGTGGGAAAAATCGGTGATTCATTTCTTGCCCGCCTAAAAGAATACGGCTTTCCAATCGTGCTGGTAGACTATATGTCTCTTGAGGAACCCACAGATTGTGTTATGTCTGATAATAAACAGGGAGCCTTTAAAATGACCTCATATCTTATGAGGAAAGGGTTTAAACGGATTGGTTATTTTGGTGATCTGGAATACTCCCCTAGTACCAGAGAGCGTTTCTTTGGCTACCATGAGGCTGTTCAGAATCTGAATGGATTAGACAATATTGAGGCAAGTATGGAATATGTATACCGGTTTTCTGTACTTTCAGATGTGGAAGATTATGTGATCGACCGGGATAACGAGGGGTTGTATGAACGGTTTAAAAGTATCCGGGAGAAACCGGAGATACTGGTGTGTTCCAATGATGAACTGGCGGTTATGCTCTTAAAGATTTTGCATAAAAATGGATATTCTGTGCCGGGGGATATCGGAATTGTGGGATTTGATGATATTGAACTGGCTCACATGGTGACGCCTGCGCTGACAACGGTGCATGTAAGTAAAAAGTTAATGGGACAGAAAGCGACACAGCGTCTGCTCTATAGAATTGTCCACCCGAAAGAGGAAGTAGAAAAGCTTGTAATGAATGTGGAAGTTGTAGAGAGGGATTCTGTGGGGGTGCCGCCAGAAAGTTCAGAAAATACAGAGGAATGGAGAATGTTATGAGCCAGTGGTGGAAACATTGTGTGTTTTATCAAATATATATGCCGAGTTTTTGTGATGGAAATCATGATGGAATCGGCGATTTTAAAGGAATTCAATCGAAGCTTGGTTATCTCAAAGCGTTGGGCGTGGGCTGTCTGTGGCTGACGCCCTTTTATCCGTCCCCCAAGGTAGATCAGGGCTATGATATTTCAGATTATTACAATATTGATACAGATTATGGAACTATGGAAGACTTTGAAGCATTTATTCAGGAGGCTCACAGCCTTGGAATCCGCGTGATTTCTGATGTGGTGATTAATCATACCTCTACAGAGCATTCATGGTTTTTGGAATCCCAAAGTGACTGGAATCACCCTAAAAGAGACTGGTATATATGGAAGAAACCTGTGAGTGGTCAGGAACTGCCCAACAACTGGGAATCATTTTTTGGAGAAAAGGCATGGGAATATGACGCCGCAACGGATATGTACTACTACCATTCCTTTGCAAAGGAACAGGCGGATTTAAACTGGGGAAATGCCCAGGTGAAAAAAGCAGTTTTCGATATGCTGGATTTTTGGGTAGAAAAAGGACTGGACGGATTCCGTCTGGATGTGATTAATAACCTGACACTGACAGGGGATATGCGTGATAATCCCTATGATGAAGAGGGAAAGCAGATTCATAAATACGATATCAATCAAGACGGGATTCATGACTTTATGCGGGAACTGAAGACGTATCTCAGCAGAGACAAGGAACTGCTTCTTGTGGGGGAAATCAGCACTGATAATCTGGAAATCATTCATTCATTTGTGGGAGGAGGTCAGTTGGATACCACCTTTAACTTTAATCTGGGAAGTATGAAAACCTTTCGGTTTTCGGAATTCTATGATGAACTAAAAAAGATGACCGATTTATACCGGGAAGATTATTATCCTACCATATTTTTCGGAAGCCATGATATGCCCCGTTTTCCGTCGAGATTTAATTTCAGTGAAAATCAGGCAAAGACGCTGTTCACGTTGATGATGACTTACAGAGGCCTGCCCTTCATCTATTTTGGTGATGAAATCGGCATGAAAAATTACGTTTGCCATTCTATAGAGGAAGCCCGGGACATTCAGGGTGTCATTGCATATAACAAGGCACTGGAGGAAGGTAAAGAGATAGAAGCGGCCCTTAAGGATCTGAATGAAGCCTCAAGAGATCATTCCAGAAATACCATGTATTGGAAGAGTGAAAAATTTGGTGGATTTTCAGATGCGGAACCGTGGATTTGTTTTCAAAAGCAGCCGGGAGACAGTGCCCAAGCCCAGATGGAAGAACCGGATTCCCTGTTTTGCTATGCGGCAAAGCTTACAGAGCTGCGCAGCAATCTTGAGGTTCTTTCGCTGGGGGACTGCCGTATATATTCACCTCGAAACGGTGTTATAGTGTGTGAGCGAACCATGGATGGCGTCCGTTTGTGGTCTGTTATGAATTTTTCAAAGAAACCGGTAACCATTGAACTTGAAGGGGCAGAATCCCTGAATCTTAATATACTCATAGAATCTGGGACAGGAGTGGGAGAGATCCTGGGAGCTCAGGTTTGGATAGAAGAAGAACACAGTGTAATTATTAAGGAGGGATGATTTGTGGGCGAAAAGGAAGAACCTATCCGTATCGGCATTGATATTGGAGGTACCGATACAAAAATTGGGCTGGTGGACAAACATAATATGCTTTTGGCAAATACAGTAGTTCCAACAGGAAAAGAGGACGAACCGGAGCAGATAATCCAAAGAGTTGCCCAAAAAGCACTGGAG
>CAZUKR010000055.1:0-17136 GCA_964620885.1 uncultured Eubacterium sp. | reverse complement strand
TCTCATTTAATTTAGTAGTGGAAATCCTTAAAATAAAGGGTTTTCGCTTTTTTTGTTTTAGAAAAGGGGTTGGATGCCCTAATCTGATGGTGATGCCTAATTGTTTACAATATTTTCTTATCTGGGTATCCAATTGTTTAGGAGGATAATGCGCTCATTAACGACAAGAAGCCTTATGGCAGAGTAGATTTACAAGAAGCAAGTAAATCCATTCTACATAAGGCTTTTAGGATATCTATTTTTAAAGCAGACATTCTGTAATTTGTCTATTAGCTATTTTAAATCCGTCCAAAATACCAACTCATGCCCATATTTACCGGCTTTATATAGTTTTTTGGTATGTTCTCTTCTAAAAGTAATTAATAAATTTTCTTAACTAATTCGTTGTCCTCTGGCTCTCACTTTTTTTTCCAACATACCTTTATATAAAGATTATGTATATTATTTTCCATATTCCTTTTCCTGTCTCCAATCAGTGAAATACCTTTTTTTATTTATTTCAGTAAAAGGTCTTTGGCAGCATAAAATCCGTCAGTTCTTTATTGCTTGTTGACAGCGCTTCTTCTGCTTCTAAAGAGTGGGCAGGGGCATCATATAATTCTTGCATCATATTCATAAAAAATTCTCCTTTCCTCTAAGAGTGTTGGTATACCAACTCAATAGTAGCATATAGCTAGTATATAATCAAAAAAAGTGTTGGTATTCCAACCTGTTTGGAGGAAATAATTTGGTTCAGAAGATTAAGCAGGATATAAGTATTGGCAGTAACTTAAAGAGAATACGGTTGGATGCAGGCATGACACAAGAGGATGTTGTTACCAAATTGCAATTACTGGGAATAGATATGTCACGTAACTTTTATGCACACATAGAACAAGGACGGTATAGTATACGGGTCAGTGAATTGGCTGGATTGTGCAAAGTATTTGATGTGAGATATGATGAATTCTTTGTAGGGATTGAGTGATTGAAGAAATGTATATTTTTACCAAACTATCGGGTTTGAACTCCTGAATACTCATTAGATAAAAGTGTGGAAGTACTGATTTTTTGATACTTCCTTTTTTGTTTTATATTGTAATGTGATATTCTGTTAATTTGTCACTAATCACATTTGAAAAATGTTCCTAATCAGGAATTGATAGAAAGAGTATAAGAAGATCATAATATTAAGAAATGCAGGATTTCATGGTAATTTATTGCGGTTAAGAAAAGAAAGTAGGTTATCGCAGTACGAATTGGTAGCAAGAATGCAGTTACTGGGAAGTAAGATTTCCAGGTCTACTTATGCTAAGATAGAATTAGGGAAAAGAAATATTAAGGTAATAGATATCGTAGCATTGCAGAAAATATATGGAGTGGATTTTGGAGAGTTCTTTAAAGGAATGTATATTGAGTAATCTTAAAGGTGTAAGCGATTTAAAATGCACAGAACAGAAGGAGAAAGAGTGAAAAAGAAACCAGATTTTAAGCCGACTTGAATCAAGGGGTATTCTCCCCAAGAGAAAAATATGATTGTATGAAATTTATTTATCGTTTAGCACTACCATGGGCTGATATAAAATGCGGATCCATCAATTCCGTATAATCAGTAGGGTTAAACGGAGCCTGTTCTGAAAACATGTGGTAAATACAGAACATCATCATTCTGGCAGTGGCGATAATTGTTTTCTTATGGGAACGACATAACAATTATAAAATAACTGGAGAGTGGGCACAACCTTTTTCATTATTTGTTTGTGCCTTGAGCGAAGCGAAAGGAATGGACATAAAAATGAGAAACCTTATAAGACTTCAGGATATAACAAAAGAGGAACTGTTTGATATTTTTGAGAGAGCAGATTATTTTTTTGAGCACCCCTATGAAAAAAAATTCATGAACCGATGCTTTGTGTTGTTTTTTCCAGAATCGAGTATTCGCACGAGGGTTACCTTTGAGAAAGGAATTTATAATTTGGGGGGGCAGAGTATTTTATTTGATTCTGATACGTTAAATAAAAAAGAGGCACATGTTGATGTCATAGGATATCTTAATAATTGGGTGGATTGTATTATTGTTCGTTTCTATGATATCAACGCGATTCATAAAATTGCATCTTACAGTACATGCCCAGTTATCAATGGGCTATCGGACAGGAACCATCCATGTGAAGTGATTACTGATTTATATTCTCTGTATAAAAAAGATAAAAACTTTTTAGAGTATCATTATTTGTATGTGGGACCTGACAGAAATATAGGATACGCGTGGAAGGAAGCAGCAGATGCATTTGGTATTAGGTTTACACAATGCTGTCCAGAAGAATATGTCATGGAAGGGGTAAAAAACGAAGTGGATATTTGTAAGGCAGTGAAAGGTGCGGATGTGGTTATTACAGATTCATTATCTGGCGATATTGTGAATGATTTTAAAGATTACCAAATCACAAAAGCGATATTGCAACAATCGGATAAGAACATTGTTTTTAATCCTTGCCCGCCATTTTATAGAGGTCAGGAAGTATCAGAAGATGCCATTGATAGTTCTGCATTTGTTGGGTATGAGTACAAAAGATCGTTATTAAATGTGCAACAGGCTATTATAGATTTTTGTATTAATTAGGAAGAGTCAATACTAAGATAAGGAAGATAATTTATCGTATAAAGAAAGAGCTGGCTCCAACAGTAAGAAGTGGGAACTGAGACATGGTTAGATTCTCAGTAATATATTTAAATCATTTTATTCGATATAGCGTTCAATAGCCTAAAGCTGCTGAACGCTATATTTTTGTTCTGATAGCAGTATCCTGAAAGCAAAAATATTTTGGAATATGTCTAGATTGTGTGTATTCGAACATAATACCATTAGAATTAAAGGTTTGGCTGCTGATAACAGCCATAAAATTATAATCTTTCAAATCAAGATATTTATGATCAATCTCAGTAGAGTGTTCTACCGTCATTTTCCGTTTACTTGTTACAATCTGCATACCAAGAGTTTTTTCAAGATAATCATAAATAGAATCTTCTGCAATTTCCTTCGTCAGTTCAGGTATGGCATCTTTGAGAAAAAGATTAATATCTATAATTAAAGGCTTGTTGTCCAGATATCGTACCTTTTGGATATAATATAATTCTGTTCCAATAGGAAATCCACTTTTTTTCTCAATTCTACCATCAGCAATAATTTCAGTAAATTGAACCACTTTTGTAGAAGATTTTCTTTTATTTCGCAGAGCAGATTCCTTGAAGGATTCAATTCCTGCAATTGTGAAGGAAGTTTGATCCACAGGCTGATAAAGAACTTGTACACCCTTTCCGTGGATTGATTGCACATATCCCTCCACAGCCAGCATAGCGATTGCCCGGCGAATGGTATTTCTGGAACAATGATAAATGGTTACCATTGTGTTTTCGGAAGGAAGAAGGGTTTGGTATGGATATACTTCACTTTCTATTTTTTCTTTTAAATCCTGATATATAGTTTCAAATTTTGCTTTTGCCATATTTAGTCACCTCATCTTGTTTGAACATCTTATCTTATTATAAAGGAAGAAAAATATAAATTCAATTAAAATTATTCTTGACTTGTTTAAACATGTATGGTATAAAGAGAGTGTGAAACATGTTTAAACAAGTTGGAGGATGGAGGAGTCAAAATGGGAAAATACAATGTGGAGGCAAAACAGTTAGTAGAACTGGTGGGCGGCAGAGAAAACATCGCGGCAGTATCTCATTGCATAACGAGGATGAGATTCGTACTAAATAACCCTGAACTTGCGGATATCAAGGCAATTGAGGAAATGAAAATTGTAAAGGGAAGTTTTACCCAGTCAGGACAGTTCCAGGTTATTATCGGGAATGCAGTTGCGGATTTTTACAATGATTTTATTAGCGTATCGGGAGTAGAAGGGGTATCAAAGGATGCAGTAAAAAGTGCGGCAAAGCAAAATCAGAATGTATTACAGAGAATTGTAGGAATAATAGCAGAAATATTTGCACCACTGATTCCGGCAATTATTACAGGGGGTCTGATTCTGGGATTCCGTAACTGTATTGACAGTTTATATCTATTTGAAAATGGTACAAAGACTTTATGTGATTTAAATCAGTTCTGGAAGGGGCTGGATAGTTTTTTATGGCTAATTGGTGAAGCAGTATTTCATGTTGGAATTCCAGTAGGCATCTGCTGGTCCATTACCAAAAAAATGGGAACCACACAGATGCTCGGTATCATACTTGGTTTGACTTTAGTTTCCGGACAGCTTCTAAATGCATATTCTGTTGCAGGTACAGCAGTGGCAGACATTCCGAAATGGGATTTTGGTGCTTTTCAAGTGAATATGATTGGTTATCAGGCGCAAGTAATACCGGCAATTCTAGCGGCGTTTACATTAGTATATCTGGAGCGTTTTTTCCGTAAAATTACACCACAGGTAGTATCCATGATTGTTGTACCCTTCTGCAGTCTTTTACTGGCAGTCATGGCAGCTCATTTTATCCTAGGACCAATTGGATGGAAAATTGGTTCCGTTATTTCATCCGTTGTATATGCAGGAATTACGGGACCTGTAAGAGTAGTATTTGGAGCGGTTTTTGGATTCTTCTATGCTCCTCTTGTAATAACAGGCCTTCATCATATGACCAATGCAATTGATTTACAGTTAATTGCTGATTATAACGGAACCATGCTGTGGCCTATGATTGCATTATCCAATATTGCACAGGGTTCAGCAGTACTTGGCATGATTCGTCTTCAGAAAAAAAATGCCAAAGCTCAGGAGATAAACGTACCTGCATGTATTTCCTGTTATCTTGGTGTAACAGAACCGGCAATTTTCGGAGTAAACCTGAAATATGTATTCCCATTTGTATGCGGAATGATTGGATCTTCCTGTGCAGCAATTTTATGTACCATAACGGGAGTAACAGCAAATGCAATTGGTGTAGGTGGTTTACCCGGTATTTTGTCAATCCAGACTAAATATATGCCTATTTTTGCAATATGTATGTTGATTGCAGTTGTAGTACCATTTGCCCTGACCGCTATTGTTGGAAAAAAGAAATTGAAAGAAGAAACAGTAATTACAACAGAGCAGGAGACAGTTGATCTTGCAATCACATCTTTCTTAACAGGAAAAGTAATCCCTCTCAAGGAAGTAAAGGACGGTGTTTTTTCAGAAGGTGTTATGGGAGAAGGTTTTGCAGTTTTACCGGAGGATAATGTAATTTACGCCCCCGGGGACGGAGTGGTTTCAGCAGCCATGGAAGAGTCCAGACATGCAGTCGGAATTACATTTACGGATGGATTGGAAATGCTGATACATGTGGGAATTGATACTGTGGAAATGAAGGGAAATGGATTTGAGTATTTCATACAGGAGGGAGATAAAATAAAGAAGGGTATGCCGCTGATTCGATTTGATCGAAATAAGATTAAAGAGGCAGGACATCCGGAAGTGACAGTATGTGTCATTACGGATAGCGCAGGTCATGGTAAGCTGAATTTTATGAACGCGGGAAATGTAGAAGCAGGAAAAACAGTTGTTATTACAGAAAGTTAGGTGATGAATATGAAATTTCAAGACAAAGTAATATATCAGATTTATCCAAAATCATTTAAAGATACCAATGGAGACGGAGTGGGAGATTTAAGAGGAGTGATTGAAAAACTGGATTATCTGGAAGAGCTTGGAGTAGATTATGTCTGGCTCACCCCATTCTTTATCTCCCCTCAAAATGATAATGGATATGATGTAGCAGATTATTATAGTATTGATTCCAGATTTGGCACTATGGAAGATGTGGAAGAATTGATTCAAAAAGCGGAAGAAAAAAATATAGGAATTATGCTGGATATGGTATTTAACCATACATCTACAGAACATTCATGGTTTCAGAAGGCTCTGGCTGGGGAAAAAGAATATCAGGATTATTACATTTTTCAGGAAGGAGAGAAGGAGCCTACAAACTGGAGTTCAAAATTTGGAGGTTCTGCATGGGAATATGTGAAATCATTAAATAAGTGGTATCTCCATTTATTTGATGTGACACAGGCGGATTTGAATTGGGAAAATCCAAAAGTGCGGGAGGAACTGAAAAAGATAATTTGTTTCTGGAAAGAAAAAGGGGTAAAAGGATTCCGTTTTGATGTGGTAAATCTCATATCAAAGCCAGAGGTTTTGGAAGATGATATGAAGGGAGACGGCAGGAGATATTATACAGACGGAAGGCATGTACATGAATTTTTGAAGGAGATGGTAAGAGACACCGGCATTGAAGATATGATTACAGTAGGGGAGATGTCCTCCACTTCTATGGAAAACTGTATTCGCTATTCTAACCCCATAGAAAAAGAGTTGTCCATGTGCTTTAATTTCCACCATTTAAAAGTAGATTATAAGGATGGAAATAAGTGGGGAATACAAAAACCTGATTATAAAGAATTGAATGAACTGTTTGAGGAATGGCAGATTGGAATGCAAAATGAAAACGGATGGAATGCAGTATTCTGGTGTAATCATGATCAGCCCCGTATTGTTTCAAGACTTGGAGATACGGGAAAATACTGGAAAGAGTCTGCAAAGATGCTGGCAACCACAATTCATCTACTGCGGGGAACGCCTTATATCTATCAGGGGGAAGAGATTGGAATGACGAATGCAGATTTTCAATCCATTGAAGAGTATCGTGATGTAGAAAGCCTCAATTATTATGAAATTCTGCTGTCAGAGGGAAAAACAGAGCAGGAAGCGCTCCAAATTCTGGCAGAACGATCCCGAGATAACGGGCGTACACCAATGCAGTGGGATGAAAGGAAATATGGGGGATTTTCAGAGGCGAAACCTTGGATAGCCGTTAATAAAAATTACAGCAGCATTAACGTAGAAAAGCAAAAACAAGATAAGGATTCTATTTTGTCATATTATAAAAAGTTGATTCAGCTTCGGAAGAACTATCCTGTTATTGCAGATGGAGAGATTCAATTTATATGTGAGGAGCATCAAAATATATTTGCATATATCCGCAGAGATGAGGAACATCAGATTATTGTTTTAAATAACTGGTCAGAAAAAGAGGTGGATATAGATAAAGGAGATGTTTTCTATGGGGGAGAGATATTGTTAAGTAATTATGACCGAGAAGAAATAAGTGAACATCAGAAAATTCATCTGAGACCATATGAAGCAATCGTAATATACAAGTAAGGTAAATGGAAAGTGGGAGAGTCCTTCGTGAAGGGATTCTCCCACTTTTCATGAGCACAAAAAAATTAAATATGCTTTAAATTTAATTTAAAGCATATAACAATATGATTGCTGCCAGCTTGTGAAGATTCATCTTCAAGAATACTGACGTCTAAAGTTCCCTCTATTTCTTCCGCCAGGGATTTAGCAACCGTCAATCCTAACCCTGTACCACCCTGATTCCGGGAACTGTCCTGCATATAAAATCTATCAAACAAGTGGGGGATATCATCTTCGAAAAGTATAGTTGTATCATTGATAAACGAAATAGATACATTTCCTTCCGTTTCATTGATTGAAATATGCAGGAACCTATCGGCATACCGACCAGCATTTTGAAATAAATTAAGAAATATTCTTTCTAATGCTGTTTCTTCACCCAATACCCATATAGGGTGTTCTGGTATATTGGCCTCTATTTCCAAATGGGATTGCTCCAGGACTTGATAGCTCCCCATAAGAGATTCCCTTAAAGTTCTGGAAATATCTACATTGTTCAACCGCAATTCATAATCTCCTGCATTTATTCTGGAAAAATCATAAAACTGTGTTACCAGGCTTTTCATAGTTTCAGCTTTTTGTTCGATAATTTCTAATGCTTCTGCCTGCTCTTTATCCATACTAAACTTCTTATCTAATTTGTTTATAAGTTTTAAATAGCCCAGAATTACAGTTAGGGGGGTCCTCAAGTCGTGACTGATATTTTCTATTTGCTTTTGAAACTCTTTTTCTCTTTTTTCATATTGTTGTCGTTCTTTCCGGATTTCTTCTAAAGTATCATTAAAAGAACACATAACATTTTCTAAGTGCCTATTGGGTGTTGGCAAATAAAGAATCTGGTTTTGGGTAAGGTCTTTTTGTATCTCCCGTATATCTTTCGTTACCTTACGAAGGGCATATACGATTGAAAAATAACGAAAAGCAAAATAGCTCCCTACAATAGTTAGAATAGCTAAAATAACATACAACATTTTATTCCTCCTGTCCAAAACCAGATATATAAATTACAATTCCCTTTTTCTCAATAATACGACACCTGATAAAGAAAAACCAGCAATTCCAATTATACCAGAGATTAAGCATTTCGCCATTCCTGCCATTGTATCCCATGCAGTGATACAGTGGCCCATATTTACAGTCATTACATTTGTACCAAAAAAATTAGAGGGCATCCACATAGCAATACTGTGAATTATGTCAAGACGAAGTCCCAGGTAAAAAAAGATTTTAGGAATGACAAACCAGATGACAACCCAGATAATAGCTCCGGTAGACTCTTTGCTAAATCCTTCTATGCAAACAATTACTGAGATCAGTGAAGCCACAGCAATAAACAATACGGCTGGAACCTCTGTCAGTAAATCCATCAAAGTTACAGGTCCCGTGTGCTCCAAAAGTATTATTGCGCTCACAACATAAACACTTAAAACGATAAGTAAAGAAACGATAGCTGAAATGGTTGCCACAATACATTCTCCGGAAAAAACTTTCATTCTGGAAATTCCAAAAGCAATTGTATTTTTCAAATTTCCATTTTTTCTGTTTCCCCCATAAAGAATAATTCCAACAATTGCCCCCATAACACAAAAAATCATTGGATTTGCCACTAAATTTGAATAAGAAAATGAAGTTGTATCATAGGGAAAACTTGGGCCGTCTATTCTCCCAAACAAACCGAGTACAGCATTTAGCAAAAACGATAATACTGCCAAAATTCCAGTAAAACAGTATATTTCCCAGCTATGAAATACTCGATAAAATTCACTTTTTACATAATTCATCATTTTTCTGCACTTCCTTTCTTTAGCTCCATGTAATAATCTTCCAAAGAAGATTGAATTGTACGCATACCCGTTATATAAATTCCATGATCGGAGGCTAATTTGCTGTAAACTTCCGCCTGTGCCTTTGGTTTATAGATGCGAATATTATTTTCCGGAAGAACTTTGAATGTTTCTTTTGGAAAAGTTTTTTCCAATAAAACGGAATATTCCTCCACATCAGATATGGTAATTTCAATACAGTCCGAACACCTTTCATGCAATGCCTCTGCCGAGATTTCCTCAATCAGCATGCCTTTACTTAAAAAACCATACGTGGTGGCAATTTGTTGAAGCTCTGACAGGATGTGGCTTGATAATAAAATAGTAATGTTCTTCTGCTCGTTCAACCGATGAAATAAATTACGCAATTCAATAATGCCGCTGGGGTCTAATCCATTAATCGGTTCGTCCAGTAATAGAAGCTGTGGTTCCCCAATCATAGCAATGGCAAGCCCTAATCTTTGCTTTTGCCCCAGCGAAAGGTTCTTACATCTACTGTTTCGCTTTTCTGCAATACCAGTTAGATTTATCATTTCATCCACTTTTTTTCTATCAGGGATTCCCTTTTGAATGCAATAATACTTTAGCGTTTGTTCCACGGTCATATTAGGAAAAAATCCAGGCTGTTCAATCATACAGCCTAATTTTTTTCGAGCATGTTCCAGCTCTTTTTCTTCATACCTTCCAAATAGCCGAATTTCGCCCTCTGTTGGGTAAATGTGTCCAGCCAGTAATTTTAAGAGGGTACTTTTCCCGGCACCATTATCGCCCACCAGCCCATAAATACTTCCTCTTTTCACCTGAATATTTACATGGTCTAATGCCAGGAAGGAACCATATGACTTTGTAACTTGTTTTGTCTCTATGACATAATCATTCATTTGTCTACCTCCATATAAAATACGTTTATCAATGATTGGATTTCCTTATTGATAAACGTATTTTAACAGTTCAGTCTTTAATAAGTCATAAAGAACTTTTAAAGAAGTTATAAAGTTTCTATTTGAGTTTAAATCCAATTCCATATACGGTCTGAATATAATCCTCTTTGGAATCTGCTTCCTTTAACTTTTTCCTTAAATTGCTGACGTGAACATTTACCGTATTATTTTCTCCATAGTATCCACCATTCCAGACCAACTCATATAGACTTTCTCTGGAATAAACTTTTTCTGGATTTTGCATAAAAAGACAGAGAATATCATATTCATGGGCAGTTAATACAAGTTCAATTCCGCCAACCACAGCTTTTCTGGATTCAGGATATAGTTTCAAATTCCTGTAAGTTAAAACTTTTGCAGAGCTGGATTCTTTTCCGGCGCGCCTTAAGGACGCTTGAACTCTTGCAATGACTTCTTCCGGTTCAAAAGGCTTTGTAATATAATCATCTGCACCGGTTTTTAATAAAGATACTTTATCCCCCAAAGAATTTTTTGCCGAAAGTACTAAAACAGGAACATTGGAATGTTTATTTTCTCTAATGTCATGTAATAATTCCTCGCCGGATATTCCCGGAAGCATAAGGTCAAGTAAAATCAAGTCGGGAATTTCTTTCTCTAATAAAAGTTTTGCTTCGGTACCGGAAAAAGCCTGTATAGTTTGATATTCTGCTTCTTCTAATATTTTAACCAGCAATCCGCTAATATCTATTTCATCTTCTACAATCAGTATTTTGTAAGACATTTTCATCAACCCTTTCTAGACTCCATTATAAATTAGATTTTATCATATATCGTTTGCTAAAAAAACTCAAATAAAAGAACTTGACAAATTAAAAGTGATAGTATATGATTTAAAACATATCATTCATATAGAAATACTATGAAATAAAAACAAGGAGAAACAAGAGATGAAAACAAAGACTGTAAATACAAAAATTTCAAATACAAAAGAGAATATGTGTTGCTGTAGTATGTGTTGCATGACAAGAAAAAATTGTATCAGGACAGATGCTTTGTTTTGTTTAGATAAAGGTTGTTATAGATAGCAATACTTTCACAAAATAACAGTAAGAAGGCAAAGGTCCAATATAGGAACATATGTCTTTTTATCTTATATAGAAAAAGTCCCAAATCCTCAGTATGATTGCGCTGGAAATGAGAGGCTGTAAAGTATAAAAGACATGTGGAATGTTTTATACTTTACAGCTTTTTATATTATAGGATACCAGGGTCAAAAGGTCATGCTTTTCATGATTGCATGAAAAAGGATGAGTTTGGGACCCGCAAAACATGAGAAAGTAGCCCGAATAGGGCGGATTTCGAATGTTTTTAGGAGTGCGTGAGCACAAAGTGCGGAGCAATCCGTAGGTATCAACCTTGCAGCAAAATGCCTTCTCCCTCAAGATTGAGGGCAGGGGAGATTAGGTGTCGAAGACACTTTGTTTCTCCATTATAGGTGCCATAGCTTAACGGGAAAAGCAGGAGTCTGCAAAACTTGGGATCTCGGTTCAAATCCGGGTGGTACCACTAAAAAATAAAAGAAAGATGAGGAGAGAAATTATGGGAAAATTATTTACATCAGAATCAGTAACGGAGGGGCATCCGGATAAAATTGCAGATCAGATTTCAGATGCAATTTTAGATGCATTATTAGAACAGGATCCAAATTCCAGAGTTGCAGCAGAAACAACCGTTGCAACAGGATTGGCATTGGTAGTAGGAGAAATTACCACGAATGCATACGTGGGTATTTCAAAGGTAGTCCGGAATACCATACGAGACATTGGATATACGCAGAATGCAGGTGGATTCGATGCAGATTCCATAGCAGTTCTTACCTCCATTGACGAACAGTCGGCAGACATTGCACTTGGGGTAGATAAGGCGTATGAGTCCAAACAAGAAAATACAGCTGAGGATTATGGTACAGGAGCTGGAGATCAGGGAATTATCTTTGGTTATGCAACCAATGAAACGCCAGAATATTTACCACCGGCAATTACATATGCCCACCGCCTCACCAGGCAGCTTGCAAAGGTAAGGAGAGATGGAACACTGGATTACTTAAGACCAGATGGCAAATCACAGGTTACAGTAGAGTTTGATGATACAGGGAAAGTAAAGAGAATTGATACCATTGTAATTTCAACCCAGCATAGAGAGGATATTACATTAGAGCAGATTAAAAAGGACATTATCCAATATGTGATTAATGAGGTTATTCCAGCAGAATTACTGGATGCAGATACCAAATATTTCATTAATCCAACGGGAAGATTTGTAATAGGCGGACCACAGGGGGATGCAGGGTTAACCGGAAGAAAAATTATTGTAGATACATATGGAGGTACAGGGCGTCACGGCGGCGGAGCATTTTCAGGAAAAGATCCTACAAAGGTAGACCGCTCTGCAGCATATGCAGCCAGATGGGTTGCCAAGAATTTAGTGGCGGCAGGGGTTGCAGAAAAGTTAGAAATTGAGCTTGCTTATGCAATTGGCGTAGCAAAACCAGTGTCTATTACAGTAGATACCTTTGGTACAGAAAAATATGAAGCTGAAAAAATCGTGGAAGTAATTGAAAAAATATTTGATTTAAGACCAAAAGCAATCATTGATGCACTTGATTTGAGAAAACCAATTTACAAAAAAACAGCAGCATATGGACATTTTGGAAGAACAGATATTGAATTGCCATGGGAACAGTTAAATAAAGTAGAGGAAATTCAGAAGCATTTATAGGAAGGGGAAGCATATGGCAATTGATAGGGAATGGAGACAAAAGGAGCTTAGCCTAAGAGAAGTAATTGAGAAATATCCACAGGTATCGCCCTTTATAATTATTAAAACAGATGCCCAGCGAAGGGGAGTCCGATTTACAGAAAAAGCACTTGAAAAGGTTGACGAAAACATTCATCAAGTTGTAAACCGTAGTTTTGCATCAGAAAAAACAGATAAAACACCATTTTCGCTGTTGATGCGGGATGGAACCAGTGTTTTGACGGGAAGCAGTCAAGTGGAATCGGCAAGAGATCCACTACTGGTAGATGTGATAGACGATAAAATTATGATAGTAGATGAAGGGGAACCATTTGAAGAAGTATTCTACTGGGAAAAACCGGATTTTTACGATAAATTCACCAGCAGTGGAAAACCTATGTGGCATATTGCATGGGCTAGACCCCAGCGAATCGATTTGAATCCCAATCAGTTCTGCCAATTTTGGGATACTCCGGGTCATGGCTGCAAATATTGCGCCATTGCAGCTACCTATAAGAAGAATGATAAACCACAGTTTATTGATCTGGATGATATTTCCGAGACAGTACATGAAGCATTAAAACAGCCAGGAAGATATACCAGTATATTTCTGACGGGTGGAACCATTTTAGACGGTGCAGAGTTATTGGATGATGAGGTAGAGCAATATATCAAGATTTTAAAAAGAGTAGGAGAAAATTTTGGAGGAAAAAGATTTCCGAGTCAGCTAATTGGTACCGCATTTAATAAACGTCAGCTTCAGAGAATCCATGATGAAACAGGATTAATGAGTTACACTGCGGATATTGAGGTTTTGAACGAAGAATTATTTGACTGGATATGCCCCGGAAAGGCAGCACGAATCGGCTATGAAGAATGGAAAGAAAGATTATATCAGGCAGTAGATATTTTTGGCAGAGGATATGTAAATACCGGATTGGTGGCAGGAGTTGAAATGGCTACTCCAAAGGGATTTTCAACGGAAGATGAAGCATTGGAAAATATATTGGATGAGGCAGAGGAATTAATAAGAAATGGTGTAAGTCCTGTAGCATGTGTATGGACGGTAGCACCAGGCTCTATCTTCTTCAAACAAAAAACCCCATCCCTTGAATATTATGTCAGACTTTCACTGGGACTGGATGAGCTGCGGAGAAAATATAACATAAATATAGATATGGATAACTATAGACGCTGCGGAAATCATCCGGATACCGATTTATCCAGAATTTAGGAGGAGTAAAATGGCAATTGAATTAGAAAAAGAGGTAAAGGATCTTCTGAATCATCCCGATAGCAAAAAAGTCCTTGCCACCATTGATAGGGAGGGAAATCCCCATGTGACTGTTAAGAATTCCATCCGTGTAAATGATGCAGGGTATATTGAATATTTGGAAGTGATTGAATCCTCCCAGACAAATAAAAATATGGTAAATAGTATTTGGTTTCATAAGCAGATTGCAATTAATGTGTTAAATGAGAAATTAAGTTATCAGATTAAAGGTATTCCCTATCGTGCTATTGTGGCAGGACAGGAATTTGAAGAAAAATACAATCAGGTAAGAGAGAAATATGGTGATGTAGATCTGTCAACTGTTTGGTTAATTGAACCAATAGAAGTGATAGACGAGACCTTTGAAAAGCGGAGACTGGAAGAGGAAGAAGAACATCCCATTCTAAAACATTTGGACCGTTTACTAGTGAAGTAAATCTTTGCTGGCAGGAGGAGAGGAGGAATATTTATGAAAAAGAGAAAAATAATCAGTCTGTTATTAGTATTTGCTATGGCAATCAGTGTGGCTGCAGGATGCGGCACGAAGGCAGTAAGTAAGGAAGAACAGAAAAAAACTCCATCAAAAGAAAAAGTAACAGTTCATTTGGCAGATATGAGTGTATATGGAATTGCAATTTTCAATTATGCAGATGAGATAGGTTTGCTGGATGGATACTTTGATGATATAGAAGGGTATGATGTGACCGTTGAATTATCAGAGTGGCCAAGTGGAGTAGAAGAGAATACCGCTTTTGCGGCAAAACAGATTGACTTTTCCAGTATGGGGAATATTCCCGCAGTGTCTGGGGTTAGTAATGGATATGGTACAAAAATATTAGCAGTAAATTATCTATATGATGATGAGTATCTCTTGGCAGCTCGAAAAGGAGCTGATATAAAGGAACTTGCTGATATCAAAGGGAAAAATGTAGGAACTTATGTAGGTACTGTTACCCACTATGCAATCGGCAAGTACTTAGAAGCAGCAGACCTTACTATAGATGATGTAAATCTTCTAAATGTCGGGGCTGAGGCATCTACATCCTTGAGAAGCGGAGATATTGACGTAACTGTATTAGGAAATATTGTAGCACACAAGCTGGAAGAAGAGGGAGAGGTGACGATTCTCTCAGAGGAAAAGGTGCCTATCTACAATTATGTGGTGGGCAGAGAAGAATTTGTCCAGGAACATCCGGAAATTGCAGTTCGTGTATTGGAGTTAATTAATGATACATGGGACTATGTGTTGGAGAACAAGGAAGATTACACAAAATTTTATGCAGAAGTATCCGGGAATGATGTCGCAACAATAGAAGCGGCATGGAGTAAAAAGTTTCCAATCAAATATGCAAAAGACTTTAATGAAGAAGATTATAAAGCATATACCGAATTTGTAGACTGGATGAAGGATATAGAATACATAGAACAAGATATAAAAGCAGAGGATTTGCTGGATCTGACATATGCCAAAAAGCTAAAGAAATAAATTCCAATCAAGGAGAAGCAAAATGATAGGTTATGTAAAGGAAAAGAAAAAAAAGACTTCTGTAAAAACAATACAGAATCTTATCCTTTCCATAGCGTTGCCGGTAATTATTCTGGTGCTATGGGAATGGGGGGCTAAGAGTTGGGAAAATTAATGGAAATGTAATACCTGCGCCAACCACATTGTGGAAAACCCTTCAAAATCTGATTGCATCGGGAAAATTACAGGAAGGGTTAGGGATTAGTATCCAAAGAGTTCTGGAGGGATTTCTCATTGCCAGTGCAGCAGGAATTCTAATAGGATTTTTAATGGGATTGTTTGTGCCATTTAATAAAGCCATGTCTTCTTTGGTAAATATACTAAGACCCATTCCTACAATCGCCTTAATTCCAATTTTTATTATTATACTTGGGATTGGAGAAGCAGCAAATATTTCTATTATTGTAATAGGAGCTCTCTGGCCCATTTTGCTGAATACCACAGCTGGCGTTATGAGTGTAGACAGGAAGCAGATGGAATTAGCCTATGTTTATCGAATCGGAAAAAGGAAGGTGGTATTTCAAATTATTCTGCCCTCTGCCCTATGTAATATAATAACAGGTCTTCGCTTGGGAATCGGCGGTGCATGGATGAGCGTAGTGGCTGCGGAAATGATTGGTGCAACCAGTGGTATCGGTTATATGATTATGTTTGCCAAGTCTCTGGCACAGGCGGCCAATATGTATGTTCTGGTATTAGTAATAGGGGTCATTGGGTTTGGGATTGACAGAGTACTGCTGTTTTTTCAAAACTGCGTCAGCAAAAGGTTCCGCGGCAATATAATATAATCAGGGAAGGAAATCGGATATGGCAGCAGGAAAAAATATACTTAGTATGAAACATATAAAAAAAGATTTTCAAATTGGAAATGAAAATGTGGAAGTGCTGGGAGACATTAACCTGGAAATTCAAGAAGGGGAGTTTGTGTCTATTGTGGGTTCCAGTGGTTGTGGAAAAAGTACCTTGTTAAAACTGATTACGTCATTAGAAGAAACAACAGCAGGGGAGATTCTAATAGAGGGGGAAAGTGTAAAGGGACCTTCTGACAAATGCAGTATGATATTTCAGGAAGCCAGACTATTTCCGTGGCTTTCTGCCGCACAGAACATTGCATTTACAATTCCAAAGCAGATTTCAAGGCAGGAACGGAAAAAACTAGTAGAAGACCATATTCAGTTGGTTGGTTTAGAGGGATTTGAAAAGGCGCTGCCATCACAGCTTTCGGGTGGAATGCAGCAGCGTGTTAGTATTGCAAGAGCATTGGCCACAAAACCGCAAATATTGTTGCTGGATGAACCTTTTGGTGCTTTAGATGCATTTACCAGAATCAATATGCAGGAGGAAACACTGCGGATCTGGGAGAGGGAAAAGACCACCATGCTGTTGGTGACTCATGATATTGATGAAGCTATTTATTTAAGTGATCGGATTATTGTATTATCTGCAAAGCCGGGTATGGTAAAAGCTGATATTTCAGTAAAACTTCCAAGGCCCCGGGAGCGCAGCAGCTACGATTTTCTGCAAATGAGAAGAAAGGTAATGCTGGAGTTATTTGAAAAAGAAAATTCTCAATTTGACGTGGAGTATTACA
>CAZUKR010000054.1:14919-17474 GCA_964620885.1 uncultured Eubacterium sp. | reverse complement strand
TCATCACCAAACACTGATGGTTGAATTACTTTTAATCCTTCTATTCCATTACAATCTTCCGTTACTTTAATTTTTCCCATCTCGCTAAATCTCCTAATAGTCTTTTTATAATCCATTTGCAATATCCATCAAATATTGTCCATATTCTGTCTTCATCAACGGTTCTGCTAATTTTTTTAACTGTTCTGCATCAATAAAACCGCGTTTATAAGCAATTTCCTCGATACAAGAAATATACAATCCCTGTCTTTTCTGAAACGCAGATACAAAGTCTGCTGCTGCCAGAAGCATATCATGATTTCCCGTATCCAGCCATGCAAATCCTCTTCCTAAGGTTTCAACCTTTAAATTCCCACGCCGTAAATATTCATTATTTACACTTGTGATTTCAATCTCTCCGCGTGCTGATGGCTTTACATTTTTGGCAATTTCTACTACATCGTTGTCATAGAAATACAATCCTGGTACTGCATAATTTGATTTTGGTTCTGCCGGCTTTTCTTCTATGGAAATAGCTATTCCATTTTCATCAAATTCTACCACACCATATTCTCTCGGATCTTTTACATAGTAACCAAAAATAGTTGCTCCAGGCTGGCTGCCTGTTCTTTCTGCGGCACTTCTTAGTATCTTGGAAAAACTCTGACCATAAAATATATTGTCTCCCAAAACAAGTGCCACTGCATCCTTTCCTATAAACTCTTCTCCTATAATAAATGCATCTGCCAGCCCTCTTGGCTCTTCCTGAACAGCATACTCAAAATACATTCCCAACTGGCTTCCGTCTCCCAAAAGTTCTTCAAATACAGGCAAGTCCCTTGGAGTAGAAATAATTAACACTTCTCGAATGCCTGAAAGCATCAGTGTAGACAATGGATAATAAATCATCGGCTTGTCATATACCGGCATAATCTGCTTCGAAATTGCTTTTGTTAATGGATACAATCTTGTTCCTGCCCCTCCGGCTAAAATAATTCCCTTCATCGTAACCCTCCTATAATATACATGCTTTTATTTTTTTCTTATTTCCATCTGCAATAGATAATTGTTTTATTCTAACACTTTTTCCCTTAATATTCAAGTTTATGCCCAATTCCTTCTGCCTTTTTAAATATAACCACCCATATAACAGGTTGCTACTAACATTGGATCCTAAAGGTTTATGAAACAAGTTCTTCATCCGTATAATATGCATAACGCTAGAAATTCCCGTTCTCATAATTACATGTAATAAACCCTTTTAATTATTTTTTTCGGTCGCGAACCCACATTAATCATATTACTGGAGCTTTTATACTTAAAGCTAAAAATCTATACCGAAATATAAGAAAAGGAAGGCATTTGTCTTCCTTTTCTTATATTACTTCTTATCAAATTATTGATTTGAATACATATCTGTATAATATTTCTGATAATCTCCACTGGTTACATTTTTCATCCAGTCTTCATTTTCAAAAAACCATGCAATTGTTTTCTTAATTCCCTCTTTAAACATGGTCTCCGGTTCCCAGCCGATTTCAGCTTTAATCTTATCCGGCGCAATGGCATATCTTCTATCATGACCTTTTCTATCTTCTACATAGGTAATCAGGTCTTTGCTAACCAGCTCTCTTCTTGCATCTCCTTCTGGCAGCATCTCCTGTAACGTCTCAATTATAATATTAATAATTTCAATATTTTGTTTTTCATTATGACCGCCAATATTATAGGTTTCTCCAATTTTTCCATTTTCCTGAACCATATCGATTCCTTTGGCATGATCATCTACATACAGCCAATCACGTACATTCTTTCCATCACCGTACACAGGCAATTTCTTTCCCTGTAATGCATTATTAATAATCAACGGAATCAGCTTCTCTGGAAACTGATACGGTCCATAATTATTAGAACAATTTGTAATATTTGCCGGAAAACGATATGTGTCAACATACGCTTTTACCAAAAAGTCTGAGCTTGCTTTACTTGCGGAATATGGACTGTGAGGATCATATGGAGTAGTTTCATAAAAATATGTTCCATCCTCTTCTAAGGAACCATATACTTCATCCGTAGATACATGAAGAAACTTCTTTCCTTCTTTGAAACTTCCATCCGGCAATTCCCATGCTGCTTTTGCAGAATTTAACATAACTGCTGTTCCAAGCACATTTGTCTGAATAAAAACTTCCGGATTCTTTATACTTCTGTCTACGTGGCTTTCTGCCGCGAAATGAACTACACGATCAATATCATTTTCTTCAAAAATCTTCATAATGGCATCTTTATCACAGATATCTGCCTTTACAAACGTATAATTTTCCCTGTTTTCTACATCTTTTAAATTTTCCAAATTTCCTGCATAGGTCAGTTTGTCCACATTGATGATTCTGATTTCATTTTCATATTTACGAAACATATAATGAATGTAATTAGAACCAATAAATCCAGCTCCCCCTGTTACCAAATAGGTTCTCATAGTAAGAGTTCCTCCTTTATATACCTTTTCGTTTTTTGAATCGCCTCATTATAGCATTTTCTCAGCCACATTGCAAATATTGTATTTTTCTCATCTC
>CAZUKR010000054.1:12191-14819 GCA_964620885.1 uncultured Eubacterium sp. | reverse complement strand
TCTATTTCAAGCTCATTTTTTCCAAACAGCATGTCATAGATTCCATCTGAAAGATTTGGCTGATGATCCCCAAATATTACAATCATGGTAGGCTCTTTTACTTTATCAAAATAAGAAATAAGTTCTTCTAATGCTTCATCACTGTGCTTCATTAATGTAAGGTAGGTTCCTGCCTGCTTGTACTCTGAATAGTCAGTCAAGACTACTTCTCTCTCAAACTCTGAATCAACATCATAACCTCCATGATTTTGCATAGTAAGATTCCAAATAAACAATTTTTCTCCCAGTTCCTTATTTTCATACAATTCAATTATTTTTTTATAAGTTGCTTTATCAGAATAAAAGCTGCGTATCTTATCATACCCCTGAAATGCTTCTTCCGTTATAAATTCATCAAATCCAAAGTATTGGTACACCCTATGCCTATTGTATCCACTCCCTCCAAAGGGATGCATTGCAAGACATGTATATTGTTCCTGAGCCAAAACATCACAAATACTTCGCGTATTTTTATCCACAAAAAATTGATATGCTGTCGCTCCTGTTGGTAGTAGAGAAACAGAGTTTCCTGTGAAAAATTCGTATTCCGTCTGAGGTGTATTTCCTCCACAAATGGATACATAAAGATTTCCTTTTATGGTATTCCCTTCAATACTCTGATAAAACTCATCGTATGGTATATTTGTTTCCACCTCTTTTATGTAATTAAGAGAAGACCAGCTTTCATTCATGACCACAATAAAATTCTCTGGTAAGCGACTATTAGCAGTCCCTTCTTCTGGAGCAAAAACTTCTAATATTTCTTTAGCCCTTCTGACAGAATATCCCTCTGGCTTTTGTATCTTCGCATATTTGGCAAAAACCATAGTTGACATAAGATAACCATCTTCCATATATGTATCTATTGGTGCCCAGGTAGAATAGCTTAGTCCCCATACCTGATAAAGAAATCCATAGAATAGAAACAACATACCTGCAGTCATACCAGTCCCCAATACTGCAAATCCTATTCTTTTTTTCATCCCTGTTATGCAAAAGGGCATACGGCAGGCAGAAGAAATTACAGCTATAAAGATAAAACAAGAAAAAATCAGTTTTTCATTCCATTCGAATTTGTATTGTTCTACCACACTCATTGCTGTCTGAAACGATGTTATATCATAAGGCAGTAAAGGAGATCCTCTAAAGAGAAGCACAAAATATTCTACTACTGCCAACCCAAAAATAATACAGCTCGTAAATAATACAGAAAAACGCAGTCTATTGGTAATCAAAAACGCTATCAGGTATAAGAATGCACAAATTACTATATTAGCAATAAAAACATGAGACTTTAATGTATTTACACTTCCACTCATATATTCCATTACATAAATCAGCATACATGGTATCGTAGTAAGTGAAATTATTTTACTTACTTTTCTCGTCCTCTTATACCATACCTTTGAGCTTTCAACCCTTATGCAAAAATTTATAGCAATAAAAAAACAGCTCCATAAAAGTACGAGTAGCAAGGGTATATTATAATACATATAATATGTATATCCATATACAATCTTTTCAAGTACTTCTTTATCACCTGAAATAGTAAGGCGACACTCACGCCCCTTTCCTATACGTTCGGAAAGAGCCATAAGATAATTTTCCGAATCATTTTCTCCCTGAATAATATATTCCTGTACCTGTTGCATACCTTGATCATTTTCTATGGTAATTGTAATTATTCTTCCAGCAAATTCAGGAGCGTTGTTTATTCCCACCATAACATGTCTCATATAACTATGTACTGCCTTAAACCCCCATGATACCTCCATACTTCCTTCCTGCTGTACCATTTTACTTTCTTCAAGACTATAAGTATTTTCTTCCACCTTCTTTACATAATCCCTGTTTCCATTAATATAAAATGCCAGCAAGCCAATCAACAATAACGCAAAAAACAGACCTATAATATTAATTTTTAATGTAATTTGTTTCCCATCGAATTTTATCTTACGCATCTCCAAATACCCTTCTGTACTATTTCTCCTCTTTTTTATACCACTCTATAATAAAAATTCCAAATAACAGCGTTGCTAGAATTACCATAATTGCAACACTTGCCAGAGCTGCTCCAGTGATATTGTATTTTTTTACCAGAAAATTAGGGAGTAGGACTCCCCCCAAAGCTGCTACAACATAAGCCAGACTAACTCTTTTCTGAGCACGCATAGTTGTAAGTGTATAAAACAATGCCACACTCAACGCTGAGAACCCACCAGAAAGTACTAAAATTAGTAAATCCGTCTTATACTGTGTTAATTCCACTCCATAAATAAAGGACAAAACAGGTATTCCAATTGCCCAGCATATAGCTTCTACCCCAACTGTCATAAGCACAATTGCCAGTATCATCCTTATGACAATGCCAATAAATTTTGCGTATTTTTTTCCATTCCACATTTCGCCAAGCCCTCTTAGCATAGGCTTTAATACAAATATACTCATAAGATTAATTGTAAATGTAGGCAGATAAATAATATTAAAATATGTCTGCATCTCATACGTTAGTAACCGATCAATTGCATATTTAGGGGCATTGACAATATAATTATTTAAAAAAGTCGAAAAGAACAGGGGAAAGCAATC
>CAZUKR010000054.1:8847-12091 GCA_964620885.1 uncultured Eubacterium sp. | reverse complement strand
TTATCAAATATAACTTTTCCCATCCCTGAGCAAACCATATACACCCACCAATCATGACCACAGGAATGCTGTGGAATATGCGTTTCCATCATTTTATGAGCCGTTCTATTAAACACAGAGTTAAATCCCAACGTCATACAATCTACAATAGCATTATGAAAAGAAGGAGACATAGACGGAAGCTTCCCATGTTCCATAAAATTCATATCTCCATCATAAAAGTCATAATTAGAAAAATACAACAGCGGTATATTTGCATTTTCCCGTTCTAACGCTTCCACCGCCATTTGAATTTTCCTCGGAAACCACACATCATCTTGATCTGCAAAAGCAAAATAGTCTGCGTCTCCACATACCTTCACCAGTTCAAAAAAACTTTTTATAAATCCTTTGTTTTCTCCTTGGATAACATGAATTTTGGGGTTATTCACATATTGTTCTAAAACCTGTAGCGTTTTATCCTTCGATCCATCATCCCGAACATATACTTCCAGATAAGGATAGGTCTGTTGCAAAATACTATCTATCTGCTCCTTAATATATTTTTCTCCATTATAAGCTGACAGTAATATCTTAACTTTTTTTTCGTTCATATCTTATTCCTTCCTAAAAACAATAAGGTTGCAAAATGCAGTCATAAATCGTTTTATACGAGACATACATCGTACATCCAAATACAATAAAATGATAATTCACTGGTCTCATGTTGTTTTTTATATTCTTCCTTCGTATAAGCAAATAAAATATAAACAACAACGGTATAAAATATCTTCCCTGAACTCCCCCCATAAACGTTGCTCCCACCTCATTAAAAGCTAAGTATAGGGATCCCCACACGAAGGCTACCGAAAGCATTGCTGCAATAAACATGCTCCACTTTTGTTTTAAAATCAGGTCTTGCTCACTTCTTTCAATATTATCTGTCATTATAGTAAATATCAGCAGCAGTCCAATCATAGGCACACATGTGGATGCCGTAAGATGTCCCAGTGTACCCAGAGAGCCTTCACCAAAACTATAGTCCCAGAATACGTTTGACATGTTATCAAACCATACTTTTAAGTACCCCAGGGGTTGGCTTAAAATTAGAGATACCTGTCCCACAACACTGACATCACCACCCCGGGGGTCTCCGATGCTTTCTGCTGCAAACAGCATCGGTACTACAAAGGTTGCCAGTAATCCCAGTATGCAAACCACATTAGTGATACGAAAAACCACTTTCTGCTTGCGATTCTTAAATTTTTCTGCTGGAAGCAAAAAGCCTAATGCCATTATGGGCACATACACCGCCTTAGCAACCATTCCAAAGCCCAGGGAGCCTAGTAAAATAATACCGTTCTTAATAGTTATTTTATTCTCCTTTTCTATTAACTCTGCGATCAAATATGCAAGACCAAGGTACATAAATCCTGTTATTACGGGATCGCAAGAATATACCGCCGCCTGAAACATCGGGGTGGGCATTAAAGCCAGTACTGCCATAATATATTTTCCAATAGGAAGTTTTTTTATGGCGAAATATATTAAAGTAATATAAGACCACATATTAAATAGCCGCCCCAACGTAAATACCGCTGTAAATGGGAGGTGCAGCAATTTACCCATTTTTATTCCCAATGCCATGAAAATATAATTAAAGGCTCCTACTGTAGATATTTTTGTAGGAACTTTAATGGCCTTACTTCCTTTGCTTGTATAATCTCCTTCATCTTGATAATATGCTTCCATTATATCCCGCTCTTCTTTTGACTGGGCAATATTGTAAGGCCAGTTTGCCAAGGAAACCACCTTCAATTCCTCTATGGCCAGTGTACTACTCACTTCTGCAGATAGCTTAATATTATAGGCATTTCTAAAATGTGTTTCTTCGTCAAATCCTACCTTGTTTAAAGGCATAATGACAACCAGCATGGTTCCTGCCGTAAGCCCGATTAACAAAAAAATTCGTTCTGCCTTTCCTATAAATGTATTGCGGTTCTTCCACAGCAATAACACTGGGACAAAAATTGCCGTAAAAAACAACCAGCGCATTCCGTTAAATTGGGGCTCATTCTTAATATGGATTCCTTTAATTTCTAAACCTTTTAATCCTTCCGGAATGGTAATGCATATTTCTTTTGCCTTTGCCCTTATATTTACAATGGATTCATTTATAATGTATGGATTATTATCTGTGATTGTCTCCGTAGTTTCATTTCCATAGGCATCATATGTAACAACTGTAATTGTTGCATTCAGCATAATTTCTTCGTCTTTTTTCCCATAAGAATATACCAGTTTGTTAACATATTTTCCTTCTGGGTATAAATGAATCTCACATCCCTCATCTCCTGCAACAAGAATATTTTCTTTCAGCTCCATATTGCTTACTTTTAAATCAGCCAAATTATATACTGTCTCTTTCCCATTTCTTCGACTTTCCGATAATGCAGGAACATTATATATCATTTCAATACCAGCCGCTGCCAGCATTCCAATGAATATCAGTAGTAACGATACTCTGTATCCCCCCCACAATATTAATACTCTTTCCTTCATATCTAATCCTTCCTGTTTTCAGTTATGGCTTTATCAGTAATCCATACATACACACTACGTTTATAAGAATTACCATTACCAGCGTTCCCTGCATGATAATTCTTTCAGAAATATAACATTTTATCTTATTCAATGGTAATAGCATAAAAAACATAAACAGAAAAGGCATATAATGTCTTGCCTGTACTCCCGCGATTATACCACTTCCTACGGGTGTATATGATAAATACATAGACCCCCATATAAAACATATTACTATCCCAATTAAGCCCAAGCCTACTACTGAAGTTTTCAAAGATATTTCCTTTGTCTTCTCCACACTTCTCCCACACAATACCAGGCACACAAGTGTAATGACCGTTACCAGCTCTGTGGTTCCTGAACGCATTCCTGATATATTAAAATTAATCTTACCTTCTCCATTAAAAATATAATCAATGCTGTATCGAACAATCTCTTTTATAAACATAAGAGCAAATGACAATGGATTCGAAAGAATATAGGATATCTGCCCAGATACACTGGTATCTCCCCCTCGCACATCTGTCATTCCTGAAGCACTAAACACTACTGCCAGCATAACAAGCACACAGCACCCCACAATGATACCCCGATAAATATTTCGTTCCTTTTTAGATTCAAATTTGCTCTTCGGAAGCAATAATCCAATCAGGATAATCGGAATGTAAATTGCTTTTCGAAT
>CAZUKR010000054.1:6027-8747 GCA_964620885.1 uncultured Eubacterium sp. | reverse complement strand
CAACATATGCCCTATTAAGATTCCCACAGCAGTCGGAGCTGCATCCACTTTGTTTACAAAATATCCAATTCCTTTTTTCTCTTCTACTCCTGTCTTCACAGTCCCCGATTCGTTCATATGAACTTTTTGCTGCAAACGTTCTTCATAGGAATTAGTAAACGGAATACGTAGATTAATAAATTCATCGGTTGCCTGTACCCACTGGGTATCCTGCCCTGTCAAAGCATAAGACATACGGTAAGCATTGGCAAAATGCGTTTCATCATCCCAAGAGTTTTTTTCATAAGGAATTGCTCCCAATAATGAGATTCCCAGCAATACACAAACTGCTGCAACTGATCTTTCTGGATATTTCACAATATTTTTTCCATTCACAACGATAATTGCAACTGCAAACAATACTGCCGCAATCATAAGAAAACGCTGCATATGAAATATATAGGTACTTTCCAAAGAAATTGACTTTATTGTTATAGTGCATGGCATATCCAAAAATGTAATAACAAGCTGTTCCCCATATTCCTCTATTGGCTTTATCATCGTATTAGCGCGGTAGTCAAACGGCCACGCATTTTCCAAGTCAGCTTTACCCAAATCTGGCTGTAGTTCTGTCGACCAAGATGCTGCAACCATATTGTTAACAGTATATTCAATCTTAAGTTTATTTATATATCCTGATACCGGAAGAATTAACTGTGTAAATGGCTCATTTGATATTAAATTTTGATTTTCAAAAGTAAATCCTGTCTGTTCTAATTTTGACAAATTATATTTCCTGTTTATTCCCTTATCTGCATTACCATTAAATATATATCTCTCCATAAAATAAGCACATACTATACAAAGCACTCCAATAATGACCCACTTCATACATTTTATCAATATGTTCCTTTTGTTTTCTGCCACATTCTTCTCCTCTACTCTTTTTATAAAATAATAGAACGCGGGCAAAATCTCCTCAAAGACTCTACCCCCGCTTTCTGTTTACCCTTTTCATTACTCCTTGTCTTCCTCATATTCCCTTATTGCTTCATGCTGTATAAGGTTTTTTATTCTATCCTCTAGTCTTGATATTTCAATTGTCATCCGAAATAGTTTTACTAGTAAAATGAATATAATAAACAAAAATACTAAATTAGCCGGTGACTGCAAGCCTAGCATTTGAGATAATCCAATAGCAATTTGAGGAAAAATCCCCAATATTACCAGCATAACAGCAAATATTATCCAAAACAGTGCATGCTCAATCTGCAGTTTTGACTGGCGTATTTTATGAACCATATAAAACAGTGTAACAACGGATACTACAATCAATATTATACGAAATGCTGCTGACATTTATTTCTTCTCCTCATTCTGCATTTTAAAAATCTTATTATTCTTTCTAAAATTTTGTATTACTATAATTGAAATCATCATGCGAATCATGTACTTCATTGAATTGGCAAAATTCAGATAACTTTCTCCTTCTATTCTTTCATCCATTACTGCCTGAACCTCTGCCACCCTTGCCCCCTGACGAATTAAATAGGATACGGTGTCGGGTTCCGGTCCAAAATTTATGTTTAAAGCAAGTTCTCTTATCAGTTTTTTACTAAACATACGCATACCAGAGGTAGGATCCTTTATTTTTGCTCCTGTAGTACAGCGTATTGCCGCTGCAATCATATTGCTCCCCAGCATTCTGGCAGAACGTGGCTTCTTTTCAGTTACAAATCTGGATGCAATTACAATATCATATCCCTCTTGCACTTTCATTTTCATAGATTTGATATATTCCGGTTTATGCTGCCCATCTGCATCAAACTGAATTGCATATTTATAGTTATTATTATATGCATAAATCATCCCCGTCTGGAAAGCACCTGCCAATCCCAGATTCACTGGTAAATCCACAACATTAAATTGATTCTTATGACATATTTTAGAAGTATTGTCTTTTGAACCATCATTAATTACCACATAATCATACTCTGGATAATTATCGATCAGATTCTTTACAACCCTCTCTATATTGCCTTCCTCGTTATACGCAGGAATAATTACTAGTACATCCATATCTTGTCCTCTTTTCTGTTTATACCGTTAGTATCATACCATTTACACCTATTTTTTACAAGTTTTTCTATAATCTGGTTATAATTTGTAAAAATATTCGATTTATTACAATTACCTGTAGTATCCATATTATTTCTGTAAGCCTCCTGCTGTTATCCTTTTTTAAAATAATATTTTTTATAGGAACTGTAAGAACCAGAAGCAAAATGACTGGAGTAAAATATCTTCCCTGAATCCCAATAATTATGTCATTTTCTGCCGGTGTATTTTGAATCATCATTATCGTCATAAAAAGTCCTACTGACATTATAAACAATAAAACATATGGCAAATATTTTCTCCATGAAAATTCATATTGTTTGCTCTCTTCTTCTGTCCTTAAAATACTTAACAAAAATATTATAGCAAACAAGAGAAACATTTCTTTTCCTATATGAAGATCGAACCACCCCAACTCTCCTCCCACAAAAGATTCTACCCATTCTCCACCCTTTACCCAAACGCTATTTAAGAGAATCTTAATATACTCCACAGGATGTACAAAAACTTCATGCAATGTATACCCTGGTCTACCATCACTCCATGCAATTTGGATGCCACTCTCCATCTCTTCTGATATTCTCAGCAATGCCCCGGCATTAAAAAGCAGGAAGCCTCCTATT
>CAZUKR010000054.1:0-5927 GCA_964620885.1 uncultured Eubacterium sp. | reverse complement strand
AGCAATGAATCATAAGAAAATGAATTAGCCTGTTGTAATGTTGTTGGCAGCAGTGCAAGCATCATAAGAGTCTTTTTGCCAAATGGAATTTTCTTTATGCCCCAATATACCAGTATTATAAAAATTATTCCATTAAACATTCTTCCCAATGCATACATTAAGTACGTACTTAAATGAAGGTACTGTCCCAGCATAATCCCCATTGCTCCAGCAAAATGAAGGTATTTCATTGTAGAATATCCATACGTATCTGTTTCTACCATTCGTTCATTGGGGCATCTCTTTAAAATATTATAATATATCTCCCTATACACTTGTCCATTTGGCTTTTCCAGCAACACTGCCTCTATGTCTCCCTGCCTTTTATACATAGTGCGGACTTTTCCAGTTTCTGCTTCTTCTCCCATAATAATTTCATTTGCCATTTGGTACGCCATATCAATATGTGTTTTCTCATCTGGCACTGTATATGGAGGCAAAATACAGATATAAAAGCTTCCCAGAACTATCCCCAAAAAAACATATTTTTTTTCTATAGAAACACACATTATATAATTAAAATAATATAGCCCTATTGTAACTAATATTATAGCTGTAGATACCACAAAAAATACTGGCAATACAAAGCTATTTTCTGGCTGATTCCGAAATCCACCAATATATTCGCTGTAAATAAAACATAAAAATATACTACTGGCTATAACACGTATGACAATTCCTCTATACTCTTTTATTTTTTCCACTACCCTCTCCCCTTTATACATAACATAACGGCAATAGGGAGCATACAATTTCACTGTATGCTCCTCTTATTCAAGTTTCTTATAATGTTTTCATATATGTTGCAATTGCATCTTTCCAATGTGCCATTTTGTAATCACTGGTTAGTTTGAGCATATAATTTTCCAGCACAGAATATGCGGGTCTTGCCGCGGCGGTAGGACATTTCACATTATATTCTTCTGTTGTAAGTCTTTCTACCTTAGTGCTTTTCCCTGCCAAACGAAAAACTTCTTCTGCAAAATCTGCCCAACTACAACTTCCCTCACAAGTACCATGAAATAATCCATAATTATCTGTTGATTCTAAAAAATGGACCATTTTTGCTAATTCCAACGCACTAGTTGGACTACCAATCTGATCTGATACTACACTGACGGTGTCGTTAGTTTCCCCTAAACGAAGCATTGTTTTTGCGAAATTCTTTCCCTCTCCATATAACCATGCCGTTCTTACAATAAAATTTTTCTTTGCAAACTGCTGTACAAACCGTTCCCCTTCTAATTTTGTTTTTCCATAAGCACTATTGGGAGAAACAGCATCGAATTCAGTATACGGCTCAATTCCTTTTCCATCAAACACATAGTCTGTAGAAATATGGACAAGTTTTGCATTTAATTCTAAAGCTGCAATACTTAGATTTCTTGGTCCTATTGCATTAATCTGGTATGCCTTGTCCCACTGTGTTTCACACAAATCAACTGCTGTATGAGCCGCACAGTTAATAATTACATCAGGTCTCTCCGATAATGCCATTTTCATTACATCATCAATATTGGTAATATCCAGTGCCTTCGTTCCTTCCCCTTCTACTACATCTGTATTTATAAACTTTGCATTCTCTCCAATATACTCATTACGAATAGCACGTCCTAGCTGACCATTACATCCTGTAACTAAAATTTTCTTCACTTTCTGCTATCTCCTTTACTGTTGATTACTTTCTTCTGATTTGACATATATTTTTGCAAGTGCTCTGGCTATTATAGATGGCCAAAATTTACAAAACATCTTATAATCTTCTAACGTACGTAAGTTTTCTTTTATAATCTCTGTTGTGGTAGATTCCTCATGTACGCGGTGCATCATTAAATCTTCCTTTACATACACAAACTTTCCTTTTTGACTAGACAACCGTTCCCATGCACACCAATCCATATTGCTTTTAAAGTTACTTACAAAAACAGGACCTCTCACCAAATCTGTATTGAAAGTAACAGAGGGACAACAAATAGGATTTCCAAAAGACAGAATTCTTCTACGAATCCACCTTATCCTTTGAAAAGTCTTAAGTCTTAACGGTTTAAGCATAAGGCGCTTTATGTTTAGATTGCGGTTCCTTCTTACAATTCCTTGTTTATGTGTTTCATGATAATCCGTAAACAGAATAATTGTATTATCGGATGCCTGCTTCAAAACCTGTTCGGTATATTCTGGCTCATAAGTATCATCCTGATGTGCAATTGTCACAAATTTCGTTTTTCCAGCACTCAAAGCAAAATCAAAGTCTGCCGCCAACCCCCTACCTGTCTGTGGATTTTCCACAATTGGTAATTGATATTTTTCTGCCATTTTTTCAATATAATCATTTCTAGTAGATGTTCCTATTATCACTGTTGACTTCCTTGTCTGATTCATTATACTCTGCACACACTCCTCTAGGTATCTGGATTCCCGATATGCCAATATAACAAAAGTATGTCCCATTCCTATTCTCCTAATCCACTCTCTACCGCTTTTACAATTGCCTCCAGTGCTTTTTCTTCATCTTCCCCCTCACATACAAATTCCACGGAATCACCTGATTTGATACATGCTCCAAGTACACTCAATACACTTTTGGCATTTGCAATGCCACCTTTGAATTCAAAGGTAATTAATGATTGAAATTTTACCGCTTCCTTACATAATATCCCTGCTGGTCTTAAATGAAGTCCAGTGGGATTCTTAATCACTACTCTTTGCCTTACCATACTTTCTCCTCCAATATATTATGCCCTTCTTAGAGCATTGTTTTCATAATTAACTCTGCCAGCTTTTGAGCTTCCTGTTCAATCTCCAACTGATTTTTCCCCTCAATCATAACACGTACCAAAGGCTCTGTTCCAGATGGACGTATTAATACTCTTCCTTCTCCTGCAAATCTGCTTTCCAATGCTTCTATTGCCTGAGCAATCTCAGGATATTCCATAAAATTCTCTTTTTTATGATTTGGCACTTTCGCATTTATCAGTGCCTGTGGCAATACTTCCATAACTTCCGACAGCTTAGAAAGTTTCTTTCCTGTTTTTACCATTACTTCTAACAAGTGTAATGCACTGAGCAATCCGTCACCAGTAGTATTTTCATCTAAAAAAATAATATGACCGGACTGTTCCCCTCCAATATTATACCCATTTTCCACCATATTTTCCAATACATACCGGTCCCCGACTTTGGTCTGCTCAATATGAATTCCCTTTTTCTCACCCATAAGCGTGAATCCAAGATTACTCATTATGGTTCCAACAATGGTATTTTTTCTTAATTTCCCCTGATCTTTCATATAGCTTCCGATGATTGCCATTATCTGGTCACCATCTACTATATTTCCTTTTTCATCCACTGCCAGCATACGGTCTGCATCTCCGTCAAACGCAAGACCTGCATCCGCTTTTTCATATACAACTCTTGCCCGCAGTTCGTCCATATGAGTTGAACCACAGTTGGCATTGATATTACTTCCATCGGGATTTGTATGAATTGCAACCAGATTCGCTCCAAGTCCTTTCAGCGTTTCTACTGCTGTATAATGTGATGCACCTTCTGCACAATCAATTACAATTTTTAATCCACTTAAGTCCACCGGAACGGTCTGCTTCATAAAAAACACATACTCTTCTCTTGCATCAAAGCGATAGTTGATTTTACCAATTCCGGATCCCAGCGGCATAGGCACATCCTTCATTCCGTTTTTAATCAATTGTTCAATCTCATCTTCCAACTTATCTGAGAGCTTATATCCTTCTCCGTTGAAAAATTTAATTCCATTAAATTCCATTGGGTTATGAGACGCTGAAATCACCACACCTGCATCTACCTTATGCTTTCTTGTAAGATATGCAATTGCCGGTGTTGGAACTACTCCCATAAAAACTGCATTGGCACCAACGGAACAGATTCCTGCAATCAACGCATTTGCCAGCATTCCACCGGAAATTCTGGTGTCACATCCAACGATAATTGTGGGCTGATGTTCCTTTTCCTTTGTAAGAACGTATGCCCCTGCCTGCCCCAGCTTCATAGCCAGTTCTATCGTCAGTTCTGTTCCTGCCACACCTCGTACACCATCTGTTCCAAACATTCTAGCCATAATATTTTAACCTCTTTTTTATTCTCTTCCATCTGGGGAATTATTTCTGTCATCATTATCTTCACTGCCTCCGGTATCCTCCACGCCATTTCCAGTATTGGCATTGCTGTTGTCATTTTCAGCAGGGGCATTCTTATCTTTTATGGTAATCTGCACACTGGTAGTTCCCACTATTTCATACTTCTCATCATTAATCAGAAGCTGCAGCTCCTGGGTATAAGTTCCCGGTTCCATTCCAGACACATCCAGAGATGCCTGAATAGTTCCTACATCAAATCCTTCTATGTCTTCCTGGGATGCCCGTATGGTAACTGGAACTGCGGTTGCATTATAAATAAGCTCATAATTATCCGGAAGACCACTGATATTTATACTTTCTACCGGTAAATTGAACACCTTGGATTCTTTCCGGGCAATCAATGCTTTTACTGCAATTTGATTGGCAGACTCATCCACTAAGGAAATTCCTTCCGCCAGATAGGGTGTGATATCTATGGTTGTTTCCACATCACTGGTCGCCCCCTGAATATCGATTACATCTTCGGGAATTGGAATTACATTCATGGTATTCAAATCTGCGCTCTCTCCCTTTACGGTCACCGTCTGTGGCGCATACTCAATACCTTTATATTCGTATCCTTCTGCTGGTTCACCTGTCACATTGCATCGTATTGTTAATTTCTTTGTTCCCAAAATATTTGCCTTAATGGTTACAATGGATTGATTCGTTTCCAGCAAATCGGAAGAAATTACATTTCCTTCTTCATCATAAAGCACTGGAACTACATTATCAGACACATCACTGGCAATTCCTTCCACATTAATCGTAGCGGTTACCTTGCTAATCTTTGATACAATGGATTCCGGACCGGAAACGGCAAGCAGATTCGGAGTCACTTCTACATTTCCGATTGCGCAGCCCTCTGCCGGCGTTCCAGCTGTATCTGGTGATATTACAAACTTCTTCTCAGACAGTTCTTCCAATGTAATCTGCATGTTTACGGTTCTTTTATGGATGGTTAAATATTTCTCATATTTCTTAGGTGTAATTTCAATTGGAACAAGTTTTGCCTCATCGTCCTTTGTTAAATCCACCTGACTTAAATCTGCAGTAACTTTAAAATCATCTGAATTCATGGCCTCCACATAACTTCTTGGTCCAGTGATATAAAAGACTGCAATATCTGTATCTCCCAGTACGTCCGGTACTTTTCCCATTTCTTCAATTACATTTTTATTCAGTATTTCCACCGGTACAGAAAAGCTTTTTGTTCCATCCGGATCGGCAACATTTACCACTACCAGCCACAACACAATAGAAAACAGGACGGATACAATTTTCAGACCTATATTATTGGTCAGATGTTTCATTAGTTTTTTTAACATTCTTCATCCCCCTCTTCCATATTTTAAAACGAGCCACATCCATGGAACCTTTACGGATAAAGTTTAGTTTTCCTCTCAAATACTCTGCATCAACATTACGATACAGCTCTCCGGCAATTGCAATAGACACATTTCCTGTTTCTTCTGATACCACTATGGTCAGTGCATCGCTGACTTCACTAATCCCCACCGCTGCACGGTGTCTTGTTCCAAGTTCCTTACTTAACCCCATATTATCAGAAAGAGGAAGATAACAGGTTGCTGAAATGATTCTTTCTCCCCGCACAATAATTGCACCATCATGCAATGGTGTATTATGTTCAAATATATTTATCAATATCTGGCTGGATAAGATGGAGTCCAGATGGATTCCCGTCCTCTCATATTCTCCCAATACCACGTTCTGTTC
>CAZUKR010000053.1:0-17527 GCA_964620885.1 uncultured Eubacterium sp. | reverse complement strand
TCGGAAGTTTTTAAACACAAAAGACTGTCGGACTCCGACAGTCTTCTTTATTAATCTATAGAAAAGACCTTGTTACGTTGAAGTGAGGAAAATATTTTTACAAGGAGAAATAATGGAGAAAGAATTACTAGAAAACAGAAAAAAAGCAATTTATGAATTAATATGCAGTGATATATATGTTCCAATGAAAGTAAAAGAACTGGCGATTTTCTTAAATGTACCAAGGGAAGATCGGGCGGATTTGGAAGAAGTCCTGCAGGAGCTTATGGCAGAAGGAAAGATTGAGCTGTCTAAGCGGGGAAAATATTCAAAAGCAGAGGGAACATTTTTGGCGGGGACTTTTACCGGAAATATACGCGGCTTTGGTTTTGTAACCATAGAAGGTGAAGCGGAGGATATTTTCGTTCCCGAGAACCAGACCAATGGAGCCAGACACGGAGATACGGTTCAGATTGTATTATCTACCGATAAAGTGGCAGAAGGAAAACGGAAAGAAGGAGCAGTAGTAAAGATACTGACAAGAGGTATTACCCGGGTAGTAGGAACCTTCCAGAGGAATAAAAACTTTGGATTTGTAGTACCCGATAATGTGAAGTTCGGACAAGATATATTTATCCCGCTGGAACGCTCAAAAGGAGCAGTAGATGGTCATAAGGTAGTCATAGAACTTACAGACTATGGGAAACCGAATCGTAAGCCGGAGGGCAAGGTTGTTGAAATTATTGGACATGTGAATGATCCCGGAACAGACATTATGTCTATTGTAAAAGGATATGACCTTCCAACAGAATTTTCTGAAAAAGTGCTGAAGCAGGCAGATACGGTGTCTAAACCGGTAAGTGCAGCAGATACGGAAGGCCGTATGGATGTGCGGGACTGGCAGATGGTAACCATTGATGGAGAAGATGCAAAAGATTTGGATGATGCAATCACTATTACCCGGGAAGGCGATCATTATCGTCTGGGGGTTCATATTGCAGATGTAACAAATTATGTACAGGAACGAAGTGCTCTGGATGTGGAAGCACTTGCCCGGGCAACCAGTGTATATCTGGTGGATCGGGTAATTCCTATGCTGCCGCATATTCTTTCCAATGGTATCTGTTCTTTGAACGCAGGTGAAGACCGCCTTGCCTTAAGCTGTATTATGGTTATTGATAAAAAAGGAAGTGTCATTGATCACAAAATAGCAGAAACAGTGGTGAGAGTAGACAGACGTATGAGCTATACCAGCGTAAGAAAGATACTGGTAGATCAGGATGAAAAAGAAATAGAAGAATATAAAGAGTTGGTTCCTATGTTTGAACTGATGCAGGAGCTGGCAGAAATTTTACGGGAAAAACGAAGACAAAGGGGTTCCATTGATTTTGATTTCCCGGAAACCAAGATTATTCTGGATAAACGGGGAAAACCAGTGGAAATTAAGCCTTATGAAAGAAATGTAGCTACAAAAATCATTGAAGATTTTATGCTGATTGCCAATGAAACCGTAGCACAGGATTTTTTCTGGCAGGAACTTCCATTTGTATATCGTACTCATGATACACCGGATCCGGAAAAAATTCAGAAGTTAGGCCTTTTTATCAATAATTTCGGATATACCATCAAGAATGGACAACAGGATGAAATTCATCCAAAGGAACTTCAGAAATTGTTGGGAAGAATTGAGGATACACCAGAGGAAGCATTGATCAGCCGTCTGACGCTGCGTTCCATGAAACAGGCAAGATATTCCGTGACAAGCACCGGGCACTTTGGCCTTGCTACCCAGTATTACTGTCATTTCACATCACCGATTCGTCGTTATCCGGACTTGCAGATTCATCGGATTATCAAGGAAAATCTCCGGGGGAAGATGAGCCAAAAGCGAGTGGAGCATTATGATAAAATACTTCCCGAAGTAGCTTCCCGCTCCAGTGAATTGGAGCGTCGTGCAGATGAGGCAGAACGGGAAACCGAAAAAATGAAAAAAGTAGAATACATGGAACAATATATCGGAGAAACATACGAAGGTGTGATTTCGAGTATTACTTCATGGGGAATGTATGTAGAGCTTCCCAATACCATTGAGGGCATGATTCACGTGACAAATCTTATGGATGATTATTATCATTACGAAGATGAGACCTATGAGATGGTAGGAGAAACCACAGGAAAACGTTATAAGCTGGGGCAGAAATTAAAAGTTGTGGTGGATAATGTAGATAAATTTATGCGTACCATTGATTTCGTATTGCCCGAGAATCAAGAATAGAGGTAATGATATGGGGAAAGATAGTATTAAATTAATAGCCAATAACAAGAAAGCGTTTCACGATTATTTTATTGAAGATAAATATGAAGCAGGTATCAGTCTTTCCGGTACGGAGGTGAAATCCCTCCGTATGGGAAAGTGCTCTGTGAAAGAATCGTTCATACGGATTGATAAAGGAGAAGTGTTTATATGCGGCATGCATATCAGCCCGTATGAAAAAGGAAATATTTTCAATAAAGATCCATTGAGGACAAGAAAACTCCTGTTACATAAATATGAGATTAATAAGATTGCAGGAAAGATAGCAGAAAAAGGCTATACCTTAGTACCCCTTCGGGTCTACTTCAAGGGAAGTCTTGTGAAAATAGAAATTGCACTGGCAAGAGGAAAGAAGCTTTATGACAAGCGTCAGGATATTGCCAAAAAGGATCAGCGTCGTGAATCAGAAAGAGAATTCAAGATAAAGAACATGTAATAAAGGGGTGGGGACAGATATTATATTAAAGGACAGATATAAGATTCTAAAAGTGATAGGCCGAGGTGGTATGAGCATCGTATATGCAGGCTGGGATAAAAGGTTCAATAGAATGGTAGCTGTTAAGGAATTAAAAAAGAGCAGTTCAGTGAATACCAAAATACAGTTAAAACGGGTACGGTGGGAAGCCAGTATTCTTAAAAAAGCCAATCATCCTGTACTGCCCGGAATAATTGACATTGTTGAAGAACAGGGAAAAATTTATCTTGTAATGGATTACATACAAGGTTTACCCTTAGACCGTATCTTAAAGGACCAGGGAGCTCAATCCTGGGAGACGGCAGCTGGATGGGCAAGACAGCTTGCAGGCGGTCTTGCATGTCTCCACGCCATGAATCCTCCTGTAATATATCGTGATATGAAGCCATCCAACATTATAATTCAGCCCGATGGAAACGTTAGAATAATTGATTTTGGAGCGGCAAAGGAATACCGGATTAGAAATAAGCCAGAGGTAACTGCATTGGGTACAAGAGGATATGCAGCACCGGAACAGTTTGGTGATGAATATGGAAATGAAGTTTATAAAACGGATATCAGAACGGATATTTATAATCTGGGAGCGACCCTCTATCACATTGTTATGGGAAAAAATTTAGATGAATCATTTTATGATTCGTTTTCAGGTCAGTTGTACTGGGAAGCAATTATATTAAAATGTATCAAGGAAAAGCCAGGGGAACGTTATCAGAACTGTCAGGAATTTCTTGTGGAACTGAATTGTTTTGAGGAATCAGAACAAATGCCGTTGCCGCCCAGGGAAATAAGTATGTCAGAAGATAAAACATCTATATTGGTTAAAAACAAATAGAGATGGTAAAATACATGTTAAGCAGGATGGTAAAATATGATATTATGTTGTCCGGTTTGCGGAAATCATTCAAAGTCAAATGATGTATGTACGTGTGAATATTGTGGAAATGAGATGGAGTGTTTAATTTCGGAGGAAGAATCTTTAGCATACCAGTCGAATGAAGAGGAATTAAACGATTTAATTGAAATAATAAAGACAAAATATGAGTCAAATGATAATGCTTTATACAATGAGGCGTTATGGACGGCCAGAGAGTATAAAGAGGATACAGTTAAAAAGCAAGTAGACCAGGTAACATATGACCATTGGCTGGAAAATCATATGCTGACAACGGGGTATGACTTTCAGGGCTATACCATTAAATCCTATATCGGTCTCGTGTCTGGGGAGACCGTAATGGGAACTGGAATTCTTTCTGAAATGGGAGCCGGATTTTCCGATTTTTTTGGAAGACAATCAAACATGTTTTCTAAAAAAATGGTGAAGGCAAAGGAAAAATCGATAGAAAAAATGATTGAGAAATCGGCATCAATAAAAGGGAATGCTATCATTGGTATAGACTTTGATTTTGTAGTGTTTGGGGATAATTTGATTGGAGTGTCCGTAAATGGAACATCTGTAATAGTAGAAAAAAAGTAAATATCAGGGAGAATAGTGGATAAATTAATGAAAGAGTTCGGCGCTTAATGCCGAACTCTTTTTCATATTTCAAGACCATGTGCGTTAAGATTTTATGCAGCGCTCAAAGACAAGTATTGTTTGGTCTATAGTTGCATTAATGGTTAAACCTAAAAACCCACCCATAGTACTGGTAGCGCTTTTGCCAACCTCATTAACCGCAATGGAGTGAAGTTTCCAACCTTGTAGAGAGTATTGACTTAATAACGTCTGTATTTGTGAGTCTGAAACCGTACCATCTGAATTATCGGTTATGACTTCAACTTTGTATTCATACATGGGATTTTTGGTAAGTTGTGTTTCTTTCTGTTTTGCGAGTTCTTCTTGTTTGGCTTGTGCGCTTAAGACCTTTTCAGCTTCCTTTTCACGCTGTGACCTAACTTCATCTGATTTTAACACTCGCTTATGATTGAAATCATAAAAACAATTGAAGCAGGATATTACATTGTCTCCAATCAATTCATTGCAGTTTGGACAGTTCTTCATCGTATGTACTCCTTGGTTTTTATTTTGATTTTAACACAAGGGAAAAGTAAAATCAATTTGCTATACAATTGTAGAAGCGATATACCTCCTCCTCTTTTTCATTTACTTTACATCCAGTGAAAACGGAACCTTCAATATATATCGACAAACATTATACTGTGTATTACAATATATATTACAAGAAAGGAGGCCGACATGGAAAAAACGGAATGGCTTTCACAGGTAAGAAAAGGACTGTTGGAATACTGTGTCCTGTCAATCATCAGCCGCAAGCCGGTTTATGGCTACGACCTCATGTCTCTTCTGAATGGCTATGAAGCACTGTCTACCACAGAGGGTACAATCTACCCCCTGCTTAGAAGGTTAGAGAAGAATAGCTTAATCCAGTCATTTTGGAAAGAAACCACTCCCGGTACACCGTCCAGAAGATACTATGAACTCACGGAAAATGGTGTACAAACTCTTGAAATGATGAACACGGAATGGATTAAAATAGTACATTCCATTGAAAAAATCAAAGAAAATGAGGTGCTGCAATGAATCATGAAACAGAGAAATATCTCGGGGAGATAAATCGTCGGTTGTCCAACATACCAAAACAAGAAAGGGAAGATATTTTGTTGGAAATTAAAAACCATATCTACGAAGCCACAGAAAAAGGCGAGGACATCGTGCAGATTATTGCGCGCCTTGGTTCGCCTGTCAAACTTGCTCAAGCGTATTCCCTCAGCTTCTGCACGGAGAACCAAAAGTTAAAACCATCGGATATTGCAAGCAATTTCTCGTTTTATGTGTTGGCCGGACTTTCCGGGATTGCCGTCATCTCGTTATTGGGTTTTTTGGCTGTCATATTTGCGGCAATAACCGTCATTATACCGGGAACCGCCATTGCAAACTTATTAGGGTTTACTCAAATCACTATGTTTACATGGGGTGAGGCATCCATACCACCGGGTATATTACAGATTGTGCTGGGTATTGTAGTTGGTGCTGTTTTTGCTTGGCTGAGCTATCTTTGTTGGAGTGGTATAAAGGAACATATAAAGAAAATCGCCGCAGACTATCGTAAACTCAAACTTGGCAAATGACCTTATACGCTCTATCCTGTTCATCAATCATGGGCGAAAACTTTTCATCCAGCCCCGCCATGTCCATGGTGTTGTTGGCGGTGAGTAAGTTCAACTCTGCACGGACGCAATCAGCTCATGCTTGCCGCCATAAAATTCCGATTGACATTCGTGTGAGTTTCATTAATTAAAAAGAGCCCGGTAATTAAATACCGAGCTCTTTTCATTGTTTTAGTGGAGCTGAGGGGAATCGAACCCCTGTCCGAAAGCCAATCCACTATGGCATCTCCCATTACAGTTATTCTTTTAACATTCCCTCTGCCGCACGCCGAATAACAGGCTTACAGTTTCAGTAGCTTCATAATACGTCCATATACGCAAAGCTTTGCATATGTCGTTTCCCACATTATTGAAGCCGGGATCTTAAACTGTGAGTGATCTAAGGCCGACTGCTGCTACTAGGCAGCGTATGCTAAATTGTCTTCAGCGTTTATATTTATTGTTTCCGTTGGTGAGGCGGTCGAGACCCGCCAATGGCTTCCATAGCTTCACAACCCCCGTCGAAACCAGTACAACCCCTGGTTTAATGGCTGATGTTGTTTAGCAGTACTTCATTATAGCAATAGAAGATGAAAATGTCAAGTAAAAGGAATTTTGGAATAATATATTTATTTTTTTTGTATATTCTTACGAGTGAAAACAATTGGAATTTTTCAACGAAAATGATATACTGTTGTCAGACAATAAACTTAGAAAAGATAAGTGAGGATGATGGTGTGGATGAAAAGGGAATTGTGGTAGAGGGATTTTACTTTGTTGATGAAAAAGTAGCAGAGCAGGCCAGACGAGAAGCCGAAGGAGTTAAATATATCAAGGAAAATATGAATCTGGAAAATCAGGACGCAGTTATGCAGATGTACCATAAACTTTTGACAGAAGAACTTTTTGAGACACCAATAGGAATAGGATTTTTAAAGGAGTTAAGAGATTACCTGTGTACGCTTCCCTCCGTTGATGAACAAGAATTGGAGGTTATTTCTACAGAACTCTTTTTCCGGGAAAAGGAAGTAGACACAGTAAAAAAGGAAAAGGAAGTATTGCCCGGAGAAGAAAAGGAAGACACATTAAAGCAGACGAAAAAGAGGATAGGAATAAGTGTGCTGGTGAATGTGTTTCTAGTCATTGTAGTAATTGGTATGATGATAGTATCCCTGACAGGGGACAACCCCAATATTCTGAATTACGAAAATAAGCTTCTTGATAAATATGCCCAGTGGCAGCAAGAGCTCACGGAACGGGAACAGGTAATTCGGGAAAAAGAACGGGAACTGAAAATAACACCGTAAGATTCACAATTTTAACATATTTCCATGATAAAATATGGACAAGTAATAGTGGAAGGTGTGACAGAACATGGAAAAATTGAAAATATTAGTAGTAGATGATGAAAGCAGGATGCGTAAGCTGGTTCGGGACTTTCTGGTGAAACACAACTTTGAAGTGATTGAGGCAGGAGATGGCGAGGAAGCTTTAGATAAATTTTATGATGACAAAGAAATTGCGTTGATCATTCTGGATGTAATGATGCCCAAGATAAATGGCTGGGATGTCTGCAAAGAAATCAGGGAAACATCTAAGGTACCTGTTATTATGCTGACAGCCAGAGGTGAAGAGAGTGACGAACTTCAGGGATTTGATATAGGAGCGGATGAATATATATCAAAGCCCTTCAGTCCGAAGATATTGGTGGCAAGAGTGGAAGCCATTTTACGCAGAGCAGGAAAAAAAGGTGAAGACGAAATAATAGAAATAGGTGGAATAACCATTGACAGGCTGGCCCATCAGGTTTCAGTGGATGGGAAGGAACTGGAATTAAGTTATAAAGAATTTGAGCTTTTAACCTATTTTGCAGAGAATAAAGGAATTGCGCTTTCTAGAGAAAAGATACTGAATCATGTGTGGAACTATTATTATTTCGGGGACGCAAGGACAATTGACACCCATGTAAAGAAGCTGCGCAGCAAGCTGGGAAGCAAGGGGGAATGTATTAAAACCATATGGGGAATGGGCTATAAGTTCGAGGTGGAAGAATGAAACACTCCATAACAAAAAAATTTACAACTATTATGATAAGCATTGTAGCCGGCACAGTATTAATGTGCTGGTTTATTAATACTACATTACTGGAAGATTATTATATTTCTCATAAGAGGAATGCACTTATGAATACATTTGAAATGGTAGATGCTGCTTATTCAGAAGGCTCCGGACAATCTGATGAATTTCAAATTGAATTGGAGAAAAAATGTTCCAGCAGTAACATAACTATGATGGTTATCAGTTCAGATGGAACAGTACTTCAATCCAATGTATCTAATAAGGATTTATTGCGGGAACAGTTTTTTGATATTATATTTTCAGCAGGAAGCCAGGATGCAGTAGTAATAAAAAATACAGGGCAGTATATTATTCAAAAAACCACAGATACCAGATTAAAATCTGATTATCTGGTGCTGTGGGGGAACCTGCAGAATGGAGACCAGATTTTACTGCGTACAGCATTGGAAAGCATTAAAGAAAGTGTAGGAATTGCCAACCGATTTCTGGCATATGTGGGGATCAGCTCGGTAATTGTATGTGGGATAATTTTATATTTTGTTACCAGAAGGATGACGACCCCTATTTTGCAGCTGGCAGAGATTTCAAAAAAGATGACGAATCTAGATTTTAATGCCAAGTTCCAGAGCCGGGGAGAAAATGAAATAGATCTCCTGGGAGAGCATATGAATCAAATGTCAGAGACACTGGAAAAAACCATATCTGAACTGAAAAGTGCCAATAATGAGCTTAAGATTGATATTGAGAAAAAGACCCAGATAGATGAGATGCGCAGGGACTTTATTTCCAATGTATCCCATGAGTTAAAGACCCCTATTGCGTTAATACAGGGTTATGCAGAAGGGCTGCAGGAATGTATTAATGATGATCCGGACAGCAGAGAGTTTTATTGTGAAGTTATTATGGATGAAGCGGTGAAAATGAACCGGATGGTAAAAAATCTGCTAACGTTGAATCAGTTGGAGTCAGGGAATGAACAGGTGGTGCTTGAACGATTTGAATTGACAGAACTGATTACGGGAGTGGTTAACGCTACCACCATTTTGCGGGAGCAAAAGGGTATCACTTTAACATTCCATGAAGAAGAGCCGATATATGTATGGGCAGATGAGTTTAAGACGGAACAGGTATTGACCAATTATATCAGCAATGCGATTCATTATGTTTCCGGTGAGAAGAAAATAGATATTACCGTAGAGAAAATAGGAGAAGTGGTAAAGGTAGGGGTATTTAACACCGGAGAACCTATCCCGGAATCAGAACTTGAAAAGATTTGGGTGAAATTTTATAAGATAGATAAAGCAAGAACCCGCGAGTATGGGGGGAATGGAATAGGGCTTTCCATTGTAAAAGCAATTATGGATTCCTTCCATCGGCAATGTGGTGTGACCAATTATGAGAATGGAGTGAAATTTTGGTTTGAACTGGATGCTAAGAACGGCTAAAATAGTTGCCCAAAAGAAGAAATAATGATAAAATAAAAGTAGATTTTACAAAAGGCAGCGTAGAAAAGGAGAAGACCTATGAAAGGATTCATAAAAAGGGGCGCAGCAATTGTGGTGGCAGGGATGCTTCTTACTGGCTGTGGGGAAGAGCTGAAGACATTAACAGAGAGTGAAGAAGTATTAATTGTGAATTACTCTGTTGGAATAGTGGGGAAGTTTAACCGGTATCAGGAAGATGGAATAACTGCGGTTGTGCCTCCGGAAGAAGTGGATGCAGAGGATACAGAGGATACATCCGGGGAAGATACAGATAAGGATACAGAGAAGACTCCTGAGGGAAAAACAAATAAGGATAAAGGGAAAACGCCTGAGGAAGATGAAAAAGAAGTAAAGGAAGCCATGAATCTGACGGAAGCTGTTGCAATTCCAGGGATAGAGGTAACATATGAAGGGTATGATATGAGCAAGTCGTATCAGGAAGGTGACTCCTTCCTGCTGGATGCTCCGGAAGGAAAAACATATTTTATCATGAAGGCGAAGATTACCAATACAGGAAATGAAGAGATAGAATGTAATATCCTAAATAAAATGCCGACATTTACTTTGTCTTTAAATGGTACAGCGCCTGTGAAGAATGAACTTACGATGCTTCCCAATGATTTATCTATATATGAAGAAACAATAGCACCGGGAACATCCGCAGATACGGTTCTGATATTTAAAGTATCTGAAAAAGAAGCGAATAATATTACTTCTGGTGAAGTCAATGTTCAGATTAATGGAAACAGCGGTAAGGTAACGATATAACAATGAATGGTATCTTCTTAATTATAATAATGGAACAAATAGTTTCTTTTGGAGATACATTTGCTTTTAGTAAATAGATAGTATTTTGTAATAAGGGATTTTGAGAGAGTATATCCCTTGATATATGTTATTATGTAGGTAAAAAAACAGAAATTGTATGGAATAATTAGAAAATACATAGAAACATAAAAATTATTGTGTATTTTTTCAAAATGATATGATATAATATCATTAAATATTACATACGGATAGATGCGGTGTGAGAAATATGCCGGAGAGGAGAACTTACTATGGATACAAATATTCTTTTAGAGAATGGCACAAATGAACTGGAGGTGTTAGAATTTACATTAGCTGGCAATCATTATGGTATTAATGTGGCTAAGATTAGGGAAATTTTACCATATCAGCCAGTGACTCCGATTCCCAATGCCCACCCCAGTGTGGAAGGTATATTCATGCCTAGAGATACCATGATAACAGTGATTGACTTGAGAAGCTGTTTGGGAATTCCTAACATGGAAGAGGATGGTTTATTCATTATTACAAACTTTAACAAATTAAATATTGCATTTCATGTAGATGCAGTTTCTGGAATTCACAGACTTTCATGGGCAGATATTATTAAGCCGGATTCTACAATTAACGTAGAAGAGAATGGGGTTTCTACTGGAGTTATTAAGTTAGAAGATCGCCTGATTGTGATTCTTGATTTTGAAAAGATTGTAACCGATATCAGTCCGGAAACAGGACTTCAGATATCAGATATGGCGGATATTACAGAACGGGACAGAAGCGAATCACCAATCGTGATAGCAGAGGATTCACCACTGTTGTCGAAACTCATTACAGATTGTTTGAGAAAGGCAGGATATACACGTTTGGTTATCTGTGCAGACGGACAGGAAGCATGGGAGAAACTCTGTGAATTCCGGAGGGAAAATACTCTGGATGAAAAGGTTCATTTAATTATTACAGATATTGAGATGCCATTAATGGATGGTCACAGATTGACTAAACTGGTAAAATCGGATGATACACTTAAGCATATTCCTCTGGTTATTTTCTCCTCATTAGTAAATGAAGAGATGCGGAGAAAGGGAGAAGCACTTGGTGCAGATGCCCAGCTCACCAAACCGGAAATTGGTAAATTGGTAGATGCTATTGATAAGCTTATGGATGAAAGAGAGAAAAAACTGGTAGAGAGAGCAGCCAGAAGTAATATTGCATAAAGAGAATAACATAAAAAGAAAACCGGGAACGGTTTTCTTTTTATGTTATAGGAAAGACCTTGTTATGCTAAATGTTGTAGTTTCTCATTAAAAAATCTTATAAAAGGTAGTAGATTTTTTAATATCACTTATATAAGCCTTTCCTTGTCAGAGGAAAAAACCCATGTTACAATGAAAAGGATATATACGAATAGAAGGAGGATGTCAGGAATGGAAATGTTATCATTAGAAACTGAATTAAAAGGAAATTCTTATCCTGGAAGAGGAATTGTAATTGGAAAATCAGCAGATGGGAAATATGCTATAACAGCTTATTTTATTATGGGAAGAAGTGAGAACAGCAGAAATCGTGTATTTGTGGAGGAAGGCGCGGGTATTCGTACTCAGGCGTTTGATCCGTCAAAACTGAGTGATCCGAGTTTGATTATTTATGCACCGGTAAGGCTTCTTGGAAATAAAACCATCGTAACAAATGGTGACCAGACAGATACTATCTATGAATTAATGGATAAACAACAGACATTCGAACAGGCACTCCGTACCCGGGAGTTCGAGCCGGACGGTCCTAACTATACACCTCGTATTTCTGGCATTATGCATGTGGAAAATGGAAAATACAATTATGCTATGTCCATCCTGAAAAGCAATAACGGAAATCCTGATGCCTGCAACCGCTATACCTTTGCTTATGAAAATCCAGTAAGCGGAGAAGGTCATTTTATTCATACCTATATGGAAGATGGCAATCCCCTGCCAAGTTTTGAAGGGGAACCAAAGCTGGTATCAATGGAAGAGGATATTGACAGTTTTACAGAAAAAGTATGGAATAGCCTGAATGAGGATAATAAGGTATCTCTTTTTGTAAGATACATAGAAATTGAAACCGGAGAATACGAGACAAGAATTGTAAATAAAAATAAATAAGCCACATTCAAATAAAACGGAGGAAATCATGAAAGAATTAGAATTAAAATACGGATGTAACCCGAATCAGAAACCATCCAGAATCTATATGGAGAATGGAGAACTTCCGATTAAAGTGTTAAGCGGAAAACCAGGATATATTAACTTTTTGGATGCATTTAACGGCTGGCAGCTGGTAAAAGAATTAAAAGCGGCAACTGGAATTTCAGCAGCAACGTCCTTTAAGCATGTGTCACCGGCAGGGGCAGCAGTAGGAATTCCCATGACCGATATTGAGAAGAAGATCTACTGGGTTGATGATATGGAGATGGAATTTACTCCTCTTGCGAATGCTTATGCCAGAGCCAGAGGGGCAGACCGTATGTCTTCTTTCGGAGATTTTATTTCTCTGTCTGACGTTTGTGATGTGGCAACAGCTAAAATAATTAAGCGTGAAGTTTCCGATGGTGTAATTGCTCCGGGATATGAACCGGAAGCACTGGAAATACTGAAAGCAAAGAAAAAAGGGAATTACAATATTATTGAAATTGATCCCGATTATGTACCAGCTCCAGTGGAGCATAAAGATGTATTTGGTATCAGCTTTGAGCAGGGAAGAAATGAACTAAAGATTGACAAGAATTTCTTTGATAATATTGTGACTGAGAACAAAGAGATTCCAGAATCTGCAAAGATTGATCTTGCAATTGCTATGATTACATTAAAGTATACACAGTCTAATTCTGTCTGTTATGCCAAAGGTGGACAGGCAATAGGAATCGGAGCTGGACAGCAGTCCAGAATTCACTGTACCCGTCTTGCAGGACAGAAGGCAGATAACTGGCTTCTTCGTCAGGCGCCTAAGGTACTTGGTTTACAATTTGTTGATGGAATCGGAAGAGCAGATCGTGATAACTCTATTGACCTGTATATCGGAGAAGATTATATGGATGTACTGGCAGACGGCGTATGGGAAAAGATTTTCAAAGAGAAGCCGGAAGTATTTACCCAGGAAGAAAAACGTGCATGGTTGAATCAGATGAGTGATGTAGCACTTGGATCAGATGCATTCTTCCCATTTGGTGATAACATTGAACGTGCCCATAAGAGCGGTGTAAAGTATGTAGCAGAGCCAGGCGGTTCTATCCGTGATGATCATGTAATTGCTACCTGTAATAAATACAACATGGCAATGTGCTTTACTGGAATTCGTTTATTCCATCACTAAGAACAGAATAAATATTAAGAGAGAAGAGTTGGCGGGAAATAAGGCCAATGACTCCTTACGATACCAGAAATGGGAATCACATAGACCGTGATTCCCATTTTTGTAAGGCTTTCCTATAATACAATCAGGAAATGTGTAAGGTCAGATAATTACAAGGGGATGCCTGTAATCGCTAAGCAGACCCGGGCTTTCAGACCTTTTTGCGTTCAAAGCTAAATTATAGATATCAGATGCAGTTATATCCGTCTGCAAAACTGAAAAATCTTGCGGAGATAATTGTTTTTCCGCATCAGATACACTGGTAATCAAAGGTGTAGTTCCGGATTGTTTGATGTAAGACAATAGGGAAGAGGAAGCCTTTTGGAATCCAAGTACCCGCAGATAAGGAACAGGAGAAGGGCAGGTGAATCTGTCATAGTCCTGAGCTCTGATATTCAAAATAAGGTGTAGCAGCAGACGGCTGATTCTGGTATAAGTAGTATTTTTTGTTTTCAGTAATGTGCAAAACTGCGCCCAGGAAGAGAACGAATGCCTTGCGTGATACATACGATTGGCAAGTTCCGGAGAACAGTCTGCATAGTCCGTTAGTCCATGGGCAGTTTCGGTCAAAAGCTTATAATGCACCAGTTGTGAAAAATCATCCTCAAATAAAAAAGAATGTGGATAAGAGGAAAAGAGCTTCAAGACAGAATCTGGCAAAGCAGTACCTTTCCATAGGGAGTCAGAAAGATTGCCAGCATTGCTGCGCAGATACGTTCGAATAGCAGAAGCAGAACAGAAATCCGTTGATATACTGGTGTCATGATATCCATGGCCTTTACGGAGGATAGGGCTGGGGAGTATGTGGGATTCCAGCTTGGAAAGGGCCTTTAAATATTCAATGGCGAGAATGTTATTGGGAGAAGCTAACATGTCCTGGATTTCGCGAATATTGGTATGTCCCATTGAGGTAAGTGCATTTTCCAGTGCTTTTGCACGGGCAGCCGGAAAAGAGATTCCGTTTTTAAGTTCCTGCTGGAGTTGTGTTTGAAAAGTCACTGGGCTTTGAATTAAAACATCCGAGGTCTTCTGTAAAAGGGGAAGGTTGCTGCTCTCTGCCCCAAATCCCAGATGTGTTACTACACCGGTGTTGTGAAGCAGGGAGACGCCTCCCTGGGCAAAATACTCTGCACTGGCAGAGGCAAATAATGCAGGAAGCTCCAGCACAAGGTCGGCGCCGTTGATTAAGGCCATATGAGTACGGGTATACTTATCCAAAAGAGCAGGTGCTCCCCTCTGGACAAAATTTCCGCTCATGGCAACAATCACATAGTCAGCATTACATTCCCTTTTTAATGTTTCTATCTGATAGGCATGTCCCATGTGAAAGGGATTGTATTCTGCAATAATTCCTAATATATTCATACGTTTTGACTCCTCTGCGAATTACTAAATATGTAAATTATATGTGTTTTTTAGAGAATTATCAAGAATGTTAAAAAAATAACGATAAATCAAGGGTTTTAGAGGGTTTTTTGTTTGGAAATTTGTACAAAAAACCTATTGTATACAAAATTAGATTAGTTTATAATGAACTCAATGTGATAATAGTGATAGTGAGCTTGCTATTTGTGATGGAGAAGAAAAGGAGACATACAAATGAACGTATTAGTAATTAATTGTGGAAGTTCATCCCTGAAATATCAGGTTATCAATTCAGATACAGAGGAAGTTCTGGCAAAAGGTATTTGCGAAAGAATCGGAATTGATGGAAGACTGGTTTATAAAAAGGCCGGTGGTGAGAAAGAAATTACACAAGCTGCAATGCCAACTCATAAGCAGGCAATTCAGATGGTATTGGATGCTATTGTAAATCCGAAAACCGGAGCGTTAAAAAGCTTATCAGAAATTGGGGCAGTGGGACATAGAGTAGTACATGGCGGTGAGAAATTTGCAGCTTCTACAATTTTGAACGAAGAAGTATTACAAGTAGTGGAAGAATGTAATGACCTTGCACCCCTTCACAATCCGGCAAACTTAATTGGGATTCGTGCATGTCAGGAACTGATGGGGGATGTACCGATGGTAGGTGTGTTTGACACAGCCTTTCATCAGACCATGCCGGAAGAATCTTATCTTTACGGAATAGATTATGATTATTACAAAAAATACAAAGTTAGAAAATATGGTTTCCATGGAACTTCTCATGATTATGTGTCCAAACGTGCCGCAGAGATTCTGGAAAAACCATATGATCAGTTAAAAACAATTGTATGTCACTTAGGAAATGGTGCTTCTGTGTGTGCAGTAAAGAACGGAAAATCCCTGGATACCTCCATGGGGCTTACTCCTCTGGAAGGACTTGTAATGGGAACACGCTCTGGTGATATTGATCCGGGCGCAATTGAATATCTTGCCAAAAAAGAAAACCTTGACCTGGAAGGTATGTTGAATGTACTTAACAAGAAATCAGGAGTAGAGGGATTATCACATATTTCCAGTGATTTCCGTGATTTGGTGGCAGCGGCAGAAAAGAATGATCCGGCAGGAATCCGGGCATTAAACGTGTTCAAGTATCGGGTAGTAAAATATATCGGTGCTTATGCAGCGGCAATGAATGGAGTAGACGTTATCTGCTTTACAGCAGGTATCGGTGAAAATGGAGATATACTTCGGAAAGAGATTTGTAAATACTTAACCTTTTTAGGAGTTGAGTTTGACGATGAAGCAAATCGTGTCAGAGGAGAAGAGAGAATTATTTCTACTCCTAATTCTAAAGTAACCGTGTTCTGTCTTCCAACAAATGAAGAACTGGCTATTGCAAGAGAAACAGTGGCATTGGTTAAATAGAAAAACAGTTAAGAAATCAGTTTAAAATGGAAAAATATCATTGACAAACAAGATTTAGCTATGTATAATATATCGAGTGTGGATAGGAGACTGTCATGAGAGTAGAACTAGCAGACATTATTTCCTGTGAGAATAAGGAAGTGTCAAAACAGGTAGAAATTGAATTGATGTCTTTCAACTCAAGACTGGGAGATTTTCCCATCGTGAAGAAAGCACCTTTTGTACTGAACTTTACCAATGAAGAGAATAAACGATTGTTTATTCAGGGTGAAGCAGAAGTTACAATTGCGATTCCGTGTGACCGTTGTCTAACAGATATGGAGAATGTGTTTCATATTATTGTGGACAAAGAATTGGATTTAACCAATAAGGACGAAGAAAAGAGCATGGATGGAACAGACTACATGATAAGTACAGATCTGGATGTAGATAAACTTATTTTTGGAGAAATTTTGGTGAGTTGGCCAATGAAGGTTCTGTGTAAAGATGATTGCAAAGGTATTTGCAAGCGGTGTGGAGCCAATCTGAACATAACAGAGTGTCAGTGCCAGAAAACGGAACCGGATCCAAGAATGGCGGCAATCCAGGATGTTTTTAACAAATTTAAGGAGGTGTAACTATGTCTATATGTCCAAAAAATAAATCTTCTAAAGGTAGAAGAGATAAGAGAAGAGCAAACTGGAAAATGACTGCTCCGACATTAGTAAAGTGCAGCAAATGCGGCGAATTAATGATGCCTCATAGAGTTTGCAAAAACTGTGGAAGCTATAACAAAAAAGAGATTATTCCTCAGGACTAATACAAGACAGTAAAGAGCCGTTAGTGATAACGGTTCTTTTTTAATTTCCAGGAAAGTTCTCCGAACTACCCTGGAAATTAAAAAACGCTCCGCGAAGGATGCACACGCGCGCCCAAGGAAGAAGTCGCAGAGGCGACAGCGCGCGGCGCAGCAAAGCGCCTTCTCCTTCAAGATTGAAGGCAGGGGAGCTGAGAGTGTCGAAGACACTTTGATTTATTTACAGGAAAGACTATGTCACGCTAAAGTATAGAAAAAGGTTATAGAATTTTAATAAAATGATGCATTGACTTTTCCATTAGGATAGTAGACAATTATGTAATAGAATTTCACAT
>CAZUKR010000052.1:0-18580 GCA_964620885.1 uncultured Eubacterium sp. | reverse complement strand
ATTTTACGGATGACGATATAGTAGCTGTAGCTGTCATTTACCTTTACTTCAATCCGGTCACCAATTTTACGTCCTAAAATAGCTTTTCCAATAGGTGATTCTGTGCTGACAAGATTCTTCATAGAATTTCCCCGGATGGATGTCACTAGGCGAAAGACCTGCTCCTCCTCATCCTCTTCAAAATAAACGGTGATTGTATTATTGATTCCAACTTCATTCTTGTTGGAAATATCAGATATAATATGAGCTGTTTTCAGCATCCGCTCCAGATAGCGGATACGACCTTCATTTTTATTTTTATCCCTTTTAGCAGCATAATACTCAAAATTTTCACTTAAATCTCCATGGGCGCGGGCTTCCTTTACTGCCTCGATGGCCTCTTTGCGTACCACTAGCTTCCGGTGTTCAATTTCTTCCTGTATTTTCTTAACGTCACTTGATGTTAATTGTTCCCCCATTAAAATACTCCTTTTTATTTCAGTAATTATTTTATAAATTTTTCAATAGCAGATTTTAAATCCTCAATAGCCTGATTATCACCATGCTCTACGGCATCTACAATACAGTGGGAAATATGATCTTCCAGAATAATCTTTCCAATATTATTAATGGCAGAACGAACTGCCGCTATCTGAATCAGGACTTCACTGCAGTCCCTGCCGTCCTCCACCATGCGCTTTACCGCTTCCATATGACCAATTGCCCGGGACATGCGATTTAATACTGCCTGAGTATTTTCATGAGGGTGGGTATGAGGATGTGTGTGCTCTCCAAGTTCATCATGAGAATGAGTCAGGGATTGCGGATCCTTTTGAGATGCCATAATAACCTCCTTATAAAAACCAGATTTTTTCATTCGTAGAGGAAACGCTGGATGCACCGGAAGAAAGCAATGTCATCACGTCCTCTTTATCAGAAATCAGTCCCCCGGCAATTACCGGAAAGGAGACAGAATCACAGATTTGACTGATAATGCGGGGCATAAGAGCCGGAAGAATTTCAATGGCATCCGGCTTCGTATTCTGAAGCTGTTTTCCAATATTGCGAAAAGCAAGGGAATCAATTACGAAAAATCGAAGTACCGTATATAGGGAAAGCTCAGTGGCACGTTTAGTAAGCGCCGGTTTTGTGGAAATGATGCCGTCGGCCCGGGTATATTTTTTAATAAAATCTACCGCAATCTCTCTTGAACTTAGACCATTAATAAGGTCAATGTGTACCATGGCGATTTTGTTGTGGTTCTTTACCTGTTCCACAATATCTGCAATATTACAGATATCTCCAAATAGAATAAATACAATGCTGCTTTCGCAGGTAAAACATTTTTCCAGTTCATCAAAGTTCTTTATGGCAGCGATAATGGGTGTATCTTCCAGTAGTTCTCGAAATTTATTTTTCATAATAGTATACCCCTTTAAGTCAAATAAAATATAGTTTCAATTATACATGAATAGAAGAAAAAACGCAAAGAAAAAGACTGATGTACGCTATGAAACAGCGGAATCAGTCTTGAGTTTTATGTGTGGGATTTTTCTGGATTTTGGAATCCAGTTTCTGATAAAACATAGCCTGTTCAATCAGAAGTTCCTGCCGGTCTGGGAGAAGTGCACGATAAAGATGGACCAATGTTCCTTCTGCACTGCTGAGAGCAGAGGGAGCAGGTTTCTTTTCCGTGGTAAGGCATAGGAGATAATCAGTAGAAACATCAAAATAACGGGCAAGACGAACAAGTGTATGAAAGTCCGGTTCCCGATAATTATTTACATATCCATTTAAAGTTGTAGTAGCAATATGAAGTTCATTAGAAAGTTGTTTCTGGGTAAGGTTATTTTCTTCTATTAGATTTTCAAGACGGATACTAAAATTCATAAAATGACCTCTCTTTTTTACGACTTTTACAAAATTGCTATTATTTTACTAAAAGTATTACCATAAAAAAGGAAAAATACGCATAACGAGTAATCCCGTACGCGATACGAGAAGAAATCACTTTCCTTTGCGGGAAGAATCAAGTTCCTGGCGAAAGTACATATGAGCCTGTTTTAAGAGATAGTCTTGTTCCTGAGACTTGAGAGAACGATAAATGCCAACCAAGTCACCTTCCTCATCGTTGTAATAGTCGGTCGGAGTGGCTGGGCAGCGTACGTTAGTGATACCTAGAAGGTAGTCGGTAGAAACTTCAAAAAACGTTGCAAGCTTAATCAATGTAGTAAAGTCAGGCTCACGTTCTCTACGCAAATAGCCATTTAAAGTAGAGGGGGCGATATGAAGTTCGGTAGACAGTTGCTTTTGGCTGATGTTTCGCTCTTCAAGGAGATTCTCTAGCCTAGTGCTAAATTTCATAAAATACTCCTTTCAGTTTCTTTTGTGATAAACTAGGAATATTTTACGCGGAAATCAATAGTGAATAGTGGAAAATACGCGAAATGCGTATGCGATTCGCAAATGTGAATTAGACGAAGGATGTTACTGCCAGCCCCCGTCTAATGTAATAACCTGACCGGTTAGATAAGAGGTGGAATTTACAATGGAAAAAGCAAGTTCTGCAACTTCTTCAGGAGTACCAAAACGCCCGGCTGGTATTTCCTCACACAGGGTACGGCGTTCTTCCGCGGAAAAGCATTGATTCATTCTGGTGTCAATAACACCGCAGGCGATGGCGTTGACAGAAATACCGCTGGGGGCCAGCTCCTTAGCAAGTGATTTGGTAAGGGAGTTAATTCCCCCTTTGGAAGCGGAATAAGCCACTTCACAGGAAGCACCGATATTTCCCCAGACAGAGGAGATATTTAATATGGCTCCGGATTTTGCATGTACCATATCAGGAATTGCGTGTTTGCAGCAACAGAAAGCGGAAGTGAGGTTGGTATTAATGACCTGATTCCATTCCTCCAGCGTCATATCAGAAAGAAGGCCAATATAGGAAATACCTGCATTATTGACTAATATAGAAACCGGACCAAGTTCCTGATGAATCTGTTCAAACGAACGGCTGATAAATGCTTCATTTCCTGCATCACCAATAAGAGGAAGGCAGGAAATATGATACTGTTCTTTTAAATCAGAAGCAAGAGATAAAAGCTCCTGTTTGGAGGAACGGCAATTAATGGCAAGAGACCAGCCTTTACGGGCAAACTCTTCTGCAATAGCACGTCCGATTCCGTGGGATGCCCCGGTAATAAAAGCAACATGTTGTTTCATGAAAACACCTCATAAATTCTAAAATATTTATAGAAAGAATAACACAAAAAGATCAAAAAGGAAATGTTGTATTCAGTTATCGAATATGCTATAATAAATTCAGACAATACTTGTCTAAATAAATAATAAAGGGGCTGGACATCATGCGTATTACCATAAGCGGAAGAAACATCGAAATTACATCAGGATTACGACAGGCGGTAGAAGAAAAGCTGTCCAAACTGGAGCGTTATTTCACACCGGAGACAGATGTAATTGTAACATTGAGTGTAGAAAAGGAACGACAGAAAATTGAAGTTACTATTCCGGTAAAAGGGAATATTATTCGTTCCGAACAGGTCAGCAATGATATGTATGTTTCTATTGACCTGGTAGAAGAGGTTATAGAGAGACAGCTTAAGAAATATAAGAATAAAATCGTAGATCATCAGCAGGCAGCTGTAAGCTTCCAGAAGGAATACATTGAGAAGGAAGTAGAAGATGAAGATGAGATTCAGATTATTCGTACAAAGCGCTTTGGTATGAAACCAATGTATCCGGAAGATGCTTGTGTGCAGATGGAATTACTGGGACATAACTTCTTTGTATTCCAGAACGCAGAAACGGATGAAGTTAATGTGGTTTATAAGAGAAAAGGTAATACATACGGTTTGATTGAACCGGAATTTTAAAAAGAATATGAAATTTTAAAGGGATATCATTTCGTGAGGCGGCTCCCATAAGTTAGATTTCTATGTCTAATTTATCGGGTGAGTTCACGAAATGATATCTCTTTTTTTCTTATGGGAAATCATACGGCTTCCTAATAAGATGGAAGAAAGTGAGAATGCCTTGTAAAAAGTGCTGAAATCCGTCCTAAGTCCTTGTCACAGGGCATAAAATGGTATAATATGAACATTTGGAAAAGTAATATTTTAAAAAAGTTATGTAAACCTTAGGAGGTTCTGAAATGAATATAGTAGTATTAGCAGGCGGATTAAGCACAGAGCGTGATGTGTCTTTTGTTACAGGAAATACGGTAGCCAAGGCACTGCGAAAAAACGGTCATAATGTAATCCTGCTGGATGTGTTTATGGGATATGGTGACAAAGAAGAAGATTTAGCTGGTATATTTGGGCGTTCGGAAGAAGTCAGCGTAGAGGTAAGTGCAATTCCAACAACTGCACCTGATTTGGAGGCGGTGAAGAAGAGCAGAAAGGATCAGTCAGAGTGCTTTTTTGGTCCAAATGCAATCGAACTGTGTCGTATTGCAGACGTGGTTTTTATGGCACTTCATGGAGAAAATGGGGAAAATGGAAAGGTTCAGGCAGCTTTTGATTTATTTGGTATAAAGTATACAGGAACGGGATATTTGGGCAGTGCGCTGGCAATGGATAAGGGACTTTCTAAGCGGCTGTTTCAGGCAAATGGAATTCCTACCCCAGCTGGGATTGCCATGAAAAAGGAAGAATGCCAGTATGATTTTAAGAAGACGGGACTGACCCTTCCATGTGTGGTAAAACCATGCTGCGGTGGTTCCAGTATCGGAGTGTCCATTGTACGGACAGAAGAAGAATATCATCAGGCATTGAAAGATGCATTCCGCTGGGAAGAAGAAGTGGTAATAGAGGATTATATAGAGGGCAGAGAATTTTCTGTAGCAGTGGTTGATTTCAAATCACTTCCGGTAATTGAAATTGCTCCGGTAGAAGGATTTTATGATTATAAGAATAAGTATGCAGCAGGCAGTGCAGTAGAAACCTGTCCCGCAGAACTTCCGGAAAATATCTCTGCAGATATGCAGCATTATGCCCTGGAGGCGGCAAGGGTGCTGGGACTGGATACCTATTCTCGTATGGACTTCCTGTTAAATAAGGAAAATAAGATGTTTTGTCTGGAAGCCAATACGCTGCCCGGCATGACACCAACCAGTCTGCTTCCACAGGAAGCTCAGGCAGTAGGAATGAACTTTGAGCAGCTCTGTGAGCAGCTGATAGAAATTTCCTTGAAAAAGTATCACGAATAAGGGGAGTTACCATGAAAAATATGACATTGGAAAACATAGCAAAGGCATGCGGTGGAACCTATGTAGGGAGTGACCGGGAAAGTCAGTTGGAAATCAAAGGTGCTGTTACAGACAGCCGTCAGGTAGAAGAAGGTTTCCTTTTTATTTCAATCAAAGGAACACGGGTAGACGGACATGATTTTATACCATCCGTATTGAAACAGGGAGCGGCAGCAGTTTTGTCTGAAAAAGAGTTGGCAGACTGCCCCAAACCTTATATTCTGGTAAAGTCCGGTGAACAGGCATTAAAGGATATAGCGGAGTTCTACCGGGAGCAGCTTACGATTCCTGTAATTGGTATTACCGGAAGTGTGGGAAAGACCAGCACCAAGGAAATGATTGCTTCTGTGTTGTCTCAGAAATACAAGGTGTTAAAAACGGCTGGAAATTTTAATAATGAAATCGGACTGCCCCTGACACTGCTGCGAATTCGGGAAGGGCATGAAGCTGCTGTGGTGGAGATGGGAATTTCTGATTTTGGAGAGATGCATCGTTTGGCCAAAATGGCAAAACCGGATATCTGTGTTATGACCAATATTGGAATCTGTCATTTGGAGAATCTAAAGACCAGAGACGGTATTTTAAAAGCAAAGAGTGAAATGTTTGATTTTTTAAAGCCGGATGCTCATATTATACTTAACGGTGCAGATGATAAGTTAGCTGCAATTGGAACTGTAAGGGGAGTAACCCCTGTGTTTTATGCAATGGAAGGAGAGAGCCAGAGTGAATCTGTGGATATCTCTGTTTCAGGAATACAAAACTGTGGATTAAAGGGAATGAAAGCAGAACTGCACACCCCCAAAGGAAATCAAAAGGTACACATTCCAATTCCTGGAAAACACAATATTTATAATACTATGGCAGCGGCTGGGGTAGGGCTGTTCCTTGACTTGAATCTGAATGAAATCAAAGCAGGAATAGAAAGTGTGGAAACCATTGGCGGGCGAAGCAACTTGCTGGACATTAATGATATGGTAGTTATTGATGACTGTTATAATGCCAATCCCGTATCCATGAAAGCTTCCATAGATGTTCTTAAGAATGGTCTGAAAAGGACCATTGCTGTATTAGGAGATATGGGAGAACTGGGCGAGCATGAGAGACAGCTCCATTATGAAGTTGGGCAGTATATAGCAGAAAAGCAGGTGGATGTGCTGTTCTGTGCAGGAACACTATCAGAAGAGATGGCAAAGGGAGCACGGGAAAACGGAACCTGTGAAGTGTTTTACTTTAAAACAAGGGATGAAATGCTGCCGGAGCTATTGAAATATCTGAAGGCAGAGGATACCGTTTTGGTAAAGTCCTCTCATTTTATGGATTACTCTAAAGTAGTAGATGCGATTCGTGAATATGCTGAATAAGTAAAAGAATCCCTTATGGGGTTCTTTTTTAATATAATATGGTATCAGGGTCAAAAGGTCATGCTTTTCATGCTTGCATGAAAAAGCATGAGTTTGGGACCCGCAAAACATGAGAAAGTAGCCCGAATAGGGCGGATTTCGAATGTTTTTAGGAGTGCGAAGCAATCCGTAGGTACCATGTCGGATGCACACACGCGCCAGAGGAAGAAGTTTTGTTCAAAAATAATTAAAAAACCCGCGCATTTTTTAGATTTCATCCGTTATACAAAATGAAGGGAGGGTTTTCGGTGGCATTAGATCTGGAAGAACAATACGATAAAATCTATAAATACTGTTATTTTAAAGTACATAATGCTCATCAGGCAGAAGATCTGACTCAGGATACCTTCCTGCGTTATTTTGCCCAGACGTCCTACATTAACAGAGGGAAACAACTTGCTTACCTCTATACCATTGCAAGAAATCTGTGTACGGATTTCTATCGAAAACGAAAGACAGAGGAATTAAAGGACGAGGTGGCGGACAATCCAATGGAACAAGTGGAAAATAATCTGTATTTGCAGATGGCAGTGGAAAAACTGCCGGAGGAAATGCAGGAATTAATTTTGCTTCATTATGTGAACGGGCTGACGGGAAGAGAAATCAGTGAGATTACCGGATTGTCTAGAAGTGCCATATATCGACGGGAAAAAGAAGCGTTAAAAAGGCTGAAAGAAATGTTGAGAGAGGAGGAAAAGGCATGAATCAATCTTTAAAAAAACAACTGAAGGAACTGTATTCCGTTCCGGAACCGGTGGGAAAAGATAGCTTTCTTAAAAAACTGAATTATCCTAAAAGCACGTTTCGAGAATTCTTATTGACACAGGCAGGATATATCTACAAATATGTATGGATTCTTTCGGCGGTTCTGGTTTTTTTTGCGGCAGCAGCAGGTGCTCATGTGGTAAATAGAGGAATAGCATTTCCAGTATTATGGTGTGTTTCCTCTGTAATGCCTGTATTGGCGTTAATTCTTGTGCTGGAAACCTTTCGTTCGGAGCGCCATGGTATGGATGAGCTGGAGCAGGCATCAAAGCACAATCTGCCGGAGGTTCTTCTGGTACGAATGGGTGTTATTGCAGTGACGGATATTATCTTAATAGGAGCCGTGGTACCGGTAATTATCCGCTATGATGGAATGAGCTTTTTCCGGGTAGCAGTTTACCTGCTGGTTCCATATCTTTTCACCTGCTTTCTGACCCTTTGTATTCAGCGTAGGAAAAAGGGAAAAGAAACAGTCTGGTATGGTGTGCTGGTAAGTGTTTTCACTGGTGGAAGCAATCTTACGTCGTATTTTATAGGTGGATTAATGTATGAAGAAAAAAGATTTTTCTTTTGGCTTCTGGCATTTATCCTGCTAGGAGCAGCATCAGCAAGGCAGATAAAGAAAATTCGAAAGAATAGGGAGGAATATGGATGGAACTTGTATTTGACCGAGTAACAAAGCAATATAAAAATAAAATTGCCGTGGATCGCTTATCTGTAACACTTACAAAAGGAGTTTACGGATTACTGGGAGCCAATGGTGCAGGTAAGACCACGCTTATGCGTATGATGTGCGGCATATTAAAACCGGACAGCGGAGAGGTTCTGTATGAAGGAAAGGGAGTGAATGAGGAGGAGTACCGGGATCAGCTTGGATATCTTCCACAGGATTTCGGTTATTATCCGGATTTTACACCAATGGATTTTCTGATGTATATGGCATCTCTAAAAGGGATTCCCCAAAAAAGAGCCAAAGAAAAATCATTGGAACTTTTAGAAGAGGTAAATCTTGCTCATGTACAAAAAAAGAAAATCAAAACGTTTTCAGGAGGGATGAAGCAGAGACTGGGTATTGCCCAGACACTTTTGAATAATCCCAGCGTACTGGTACTGGATGAGCCTACCGCAGGTCTGGACCCCAAAGAGCGGGTGAAGTTCCGCAATCTGATATCTAAATTAGGACAGGACCGAATCGTACTCTTATCTACTCATATCGTATCGGATATAGAGTATATTGCAGATACAATTCTGGTGATGAAAGATGGAAAATTGATTCACAGCGGAAGTCTGACAGAGATTATAGAAGTAATTTCAGATAAAGTATGGGAATGCGTAGCTGAGGAGACAGTAGCAGAAGAATTGATGAAAGAATATCCTATTTTGAATTTTCGTCAGGAAAAAGAAGGAATATTTCTCCGTTTGGTATGTAAAGAACAGCCTGTTTCCAAGGCGGTTCAGGCAAAAGCAACACTGGAAGACCTGTACCTGTATTATTTTAGCAGGCAGGAAACGGCGGAAGGAAGTGAGAAGGAATGAGAGAGATATGGACACTTACAGGTTATGAATATAAGAAGATGTTTCAAAGAAAATCAGTCTGGATATCGCTGATTTCCGTAGTGATATTGGTTCTGTTTACTGGAGCAGCCCTGCTTTTGGGAAATGTATATGTAGAGGGAAAAGTAGTAAGCAGTCATGGAGAGATGATGCGTGAATCCCGTCAGGCAGTCAATGAATTGGGAGAAAGAAATATAGACGGACCATTACTTGCAGAAGCAGAAAAAGCATATGGCAATATCACAGGTGACGGATTCTGTATGGATACAAAAGAAGGATGGGAAATATATAAAGATAGTACCTATCCTTATTCCGATATTCAATACATGGGAATTTTACTGGATCCCAGTTATGGAAGCGGACAGGAAAGTATAGCAGAAAAACAATTTTATCAGCTCCGGGAAGAGCAAATGAAAAAAAAATATGAGGCAAAGAAGCTTTCAGAAGGAGAAATAGAAAAGCATCTTTCGGAAATGGAAGAATTAGAGACACCGCTGCCTTATGGCTGGACAGAAGGATATTCAAGATTTAATCAACTGGTAGGTTTTAATGGTATATTTTTAGGATTTGCAATATCGATTTGTCTCGCGCCTTTATTTGCAGGGGAGTATACCAGCCGGGTGGATCAATTGATTTTGACCTCCAAATTCGGAAAAAGCAAGGTGATTTCTGCAAAATTGATTATGGGCTTTTCCTTTGCTCTTATTTCAGCAATTGCAATTAATCTCATTCTTCTACTGGAAATCGGAATGATTTATGGTTTAGAAAGTTGGAATTTACCGGTTCAGTCCAGCTATAATGCATTTCTGCTTAGCCTTCCTATGAATTTCCTTGAGATGACTGCAATTGTGGTTATGTATCAGGTTGCTGCAATCTGCATGGTGGCGGCAGTAATGATATTCTGCTCCCAACGGATGCGGTCGCCTTTCGGAGTAATTATTGTAGCAACGCTGCTGCTGTTTGTACCGTTGCTTTTGGGAGGAGTCTCACCCAGCAATCGTCTGCTGTACATGCTAGTACATTTTCTGCCAACTGGAATCAATGAGGGGTGGGGGATTTTTGATGACTGCCTCATTCCGGTGGGAAGTGGCTATTACTATATCTATCAGGTAGTGCCGGTAATTTATCTGGTGTTGTCGGCAGTTAGTGTAATTTTAGTATACCGGGGATTTCGGAAGCGGCAGATTGGAAAATAGAATAGGAAAAGGGAAGTGTCCTTTGTGGCATCTAATTAATTGTAGTAATAATTGAATTTAACAGAGGAAACTACAATGAAATCTTTATTTGAACAATTCGATGGTACATACCGAAAAGAAAAAGCTTATATAGACCTGATTATAGATTAGCCTTGAGTTACGCTGCGTCTTCCCCTATAATCCCATAACTTGACACTGTAAAGATTAAATGTTACAATCTTTACAGTGTCAAGTTATTATATTCAGGAGGAAGATTTATGGAAAATAAATCATATCATCATGGGGATTTAAGAAATGCCCTATTAGAAGCGGGAATTGCATTGCTGAACGAAGAAGGATTAAAGGATTTTTCATTGAGAAAAGTGGCTGCTAAATGTGGAGTAAGTCACACTGCGCCGTATAGTCACTTTAAAAATGTTGAAGCACTTAGGCAAGCAATGGGCGATTATGTAACGGAGCAATTTACTCAAAGACTTCTTCAATCTATACAGGGAGAAAGTAATATTCAAAAGACGATTACTTTGCTTGGTGAAGCCTATATTTCTTTTTTTGAAGAGAATTCTAATTATTTTCAGTTTTTGTTCTATTACTCAGGAGTTGAAATTCATTTGGATGACCAGACGGAAAATATATATGAACCATTTCGGATTTTTAAAGAAGCGGCATATCGTGCCTTTGCCAGTATGGGTGTAAACAAGGATGATTATATAAACAACATAATTGCTCTGTGGTCAATGGTTCACGGAATAGCTTCCTTAAGCACCAATCAGGCCATATACTACTCAGGAGATTGGACAAAGGCATTAACTGATAATCTATTTACTGGGAGGAAATCACAATGAAGATTATACTGCATGACTTAACCCACGCGGAGTTTGAAGCATTATCTTATCCTGTGGACAATGACACTGTTATTGTATCAGACAACGGCTCTATTCATCATTGTATTGGGTGTTTTGGCTGTTGGATTAAAACGCCGGGCATATGCGTGTTAAAAGATGGTTATGAAAATATGGGTGAACTATTATCAAAATGTCATGAATTTATTATTATTAGCAAGTGTGTGTATGGGAGCTATACTCCCTTTATAAGAAATGTTTTAGACCGTTGTATCCCTTACTTACTACCTTATTTTGTCAAGAAAAATGGCGAAACCCATCATGCAAATCGCTATAAAAATGATTACAGCTTATCTGCATTCTTTTATGGGGATGACATTTTGCCCCAAGAAAAAGAAACTGCGAAAGAATTACTAGAGGCGAATGCAATAAACTTTTATGCCACAGTAAATACGGTGAGTTTCCATGAAGATTTAGGTTCGTTAAGGAGGAGTTTAACATGAAAATTGCATTAATAAACGGAAGCCCTAAACGTGGGAAAAGCAACTCCTCAAATATGTTAAAAAGATTAGAACAATTGTTTGAAAAAGAACATGAAATTACTAATTACAATATAAATAAAACTACAATGGAAGCAGAACTGTACATTGAGCTTTGTGATACAGATGTTCTTATTTTTGCTTTCCCACTGTATATAGACGCAATACCCTCACATTTATTCAGATGGATGATAAGTTTTGAAGAATATATTAAGAAAGAAAAGAAAAAAGATATTTATGTTTACATGGTTATCAATAACGGTTTTTATGAGGGACATCAAAGCAGGGTAGCCGTGCAGATAATGCAAAATTGGTGTAACCGGGCAGGATTGCAGTTCGGAATGGCAATCTGTCAGGGAGCAGGAGAGATGATGGGTTTTGTTGAAAATGTACCAGTAGGTTATGGGCCTTTAAAGAATTTAGGAGAAGCAATGGAAAGCCTAAGAAATCATGCTTCTAAAAAAGAAACGGCTGAGTCATTGTTTTTCAGCACGAACTTTGCAAAGTTTTCATGGAAGTTTATGGCTACGCACTTCTTTTGGAATAAAAATGCGAAAAGAAATGGGGTAAAGAAAAGGGAAATTAAAAAGAGAATTGAAAACAGGAAAGCTTAATTGAAGCTAAGGAATTGCCTATAACTGTTATTAAAGAGCCGCCCTCGTCCCCTCCACTTCCTTAGGTGAAGGGGACTAACGCCCCATTTTTTCTATCAGTTTATAGCAAAGCGTTGTGGGTGCTTAACATTTCCTCTATTTTTTTCTGTGTATAAGCACCTGTGAATTTTCGCTGGTCTTTCTCCAGATCCTTAACATAAATTGGTTCTCCATACTGAACAATAACATGACATCTCTTAACGCGGGGCAGGTGGTTTTCTAAAATTTCACCTGTATTGGAAATGGCAATGGGAATAATCGGACATCCTGTTTTTTCAGCCATCTTCAGGCTGCCTTCTTTAAAGGGGGCCATACCTTTTTCTGGATGCTTGTTTCTGGTTCCTTCTGGGAAAATACACATGGAGATACCGTTTTTAATCTGATCAATTCCCGTAAGGATGGTTTTTAGTCCGGCTCTGAGATCACTGCGGTCTAAGAACAGACAGTGTAGCCGTTTCATCCAGACGTTAAGAAGGGGTACCTTTTTCATTACATCCTTAGAAATATAACCAGTCAGGCCCGGGCATCTTGCATAGGTGATAATAATATCAAAATAGCTCTGATGATTGGGGACATAAAGAACTGCCTGATCCTTTGGAACATTTTCTTCGCCGATAATAGTAATTTTTGTTCCGGCAATGAATATAATAACTTTAAAGGCAAACTGTACAATACGCAGGCTGCTGATGTCTGCGGCATAGGGGTTAAATTTCTTGATAATCGATTCCACCAGCATAATTGGAATGGAAACAATCAAAAACAGGATAACAAAAAGTAAAATTAATATTAGACGTATCATAATCGAATCCTTTTCTTATTTCAATATTTATTCCTATTATACAAAGGTATAGCGGGAAATACAATCATAAATATTCCAATATTTTCATACAATGTATAAAAATATCAGGACGGCGAATATGGTAAAGTATAAAAAGGTGGCAAAAAGAATAGCGGTATTTCTGGGAAGTGTTCTGTTTTTGGCAAATTTCAGTGGGTGTGGAATAGAAGAAACCTCCACAAAAAAAGTAAGAAATATTGAATTTACTGTAATAGACGAGTCAGAGATTCCGCAGGAACTGATGACAGCGGTGGAAGAGAAAAAAAAGGGTGGATTCAAGCTGACTTATGCAGACAAAGAAAATCTTTATATGGCAGTGGGATATGGTGAACAAAAAACAGGAGGATACAGTATATCCGTAGATAAATGTTATCTGACGGAAAATGCGGTGTATTTTGGAACAACATTAACAGGGCCAGCCAAGGGAGAAAAAATAAATCAGGTATCTTCCTATCCCTATATTGTAGTAAAAGCAGAGTTTATAGATGAGGCAGTAGTATTTGAATAAAAAAATACTTGACAGTGATAAATCACTGTGCTAAACTAACAATCAATTAAACAAAACAAAAATCAATGAGCAAGAAGAGTACCGTAGAAATGGTCCTTACAGAGAGCTGGCGTTTGGTGGAAGACAGCAGGAAAGTTTTATGGGAATGGGTTTGTGAGATGCAAAGCGAACTAAGAGTAGCGGATGCCGTATCCCCACGTTATAGGGGTAAGATATCATGTGTATCGGATTAAGATTATAGAATTGGTGGCGGGTATTTCTGATTTAGAATACTCTTTTTTTGTACCTAAATAAGGAAACTTACATCAATCAATCTATAATGAAACAGGGTGGCACCACGACTTATATCGTCCCTGGTAAGAGCAGAAAATGCTTTTACCAGGGACTTTTTTTATGGAAAAAGGGAGGTTAGGTTATGAAGCGTATTTTAAGAGTATATAAACGTACCGTAAGCATTGTAAATGAAACAGCCATTGACATGTATGAAAAACTGACAGGACAGAAAAAAGGATTTCTTCTGGAAAGTTATGATAAGAATTATGACCGTTACACCGTATTTGGAGCAGAACCGGAAGAAATCATTACCTCCCGGGGAAATGCATTGGTTATTCAGCGGGGAGAGCAGGAAGAAGTAAGAAACGGAAATCCTCTGGAACTGTTAAAAGAATATTATAACCAGTTTGATATCAGAAAAGATGTGGATGGACTTCTCTTCCACGGGGGATTAGTTGGTAATCTGGGATATGACTTTGTAAGATATTCCGAACAGCTCCCAGATGAGAAGCCGGATGAAATGGGAATCGAAACCATTCAGATGATGCTGATGACCAGATTTGTTGTAGTGGATCATGTAGCAGAAACAATGACAGCAGTAATTTTGGAAGAAGACAGCGAAGCCGGAAGAGAAAGGGCTGTGTATGCAGTCAATAAGATGATAGAGGAAATCAGAGAAACAGAAGCAGTTCAGAATACGGAACGAAAGTTTATCCACGATGGAAAAATCATAAAGAAGTCCGACACCCTGGAGGTCTACAGTCAGAAGGTGGAAAAGATAAAGGAGTATATTCGGGAAGGTCATGTTTTTCAAACAGTACTCTCTCAGCGCTGGACCATAGAGACCGGACAGGAAGGATTTGAACTGTATAAGGAACTGAGGGAATTAAATCCATCTCCTTACCTATACTATTTCAACTATGGTGACTTTGAAGTAATCGGAAGTTCTCCTGAAATGATTGTGAAGCAAAGAGAAGGAAGAGTGTTTACCTGTCCCATTGCAGGAACCAGAAAACGTGGAAAAGATGCAAAGGAAGATGAGATGCTGAGGGTAGAGCTTCTGGAAGATGAAAAGGAGCGGGCAGAACATGTCATGCTGGTAGATTTAGCAAGAAATGATATGGGACGGATTGCAGAGTTTGGAACTGTAAAAGTTACTCAGTTTATGGAGGTACAGAATTACTCCCATGTGATGCACATTGTATCCATGGTAGAAGGAAGAAAAAAAGGAGAATTTCATCCACTTGACTTGGCAGCCTCCTTTCTTCCGGCAGGAACCCTAAGCGGAGCACCTAAGATTCGGGCAATGGAAATTATTGAGGAACTGGAAGAAAACCGCAGAGGTCTGTACGGGGGAGCTACCGGATATATAGATTTCAGTGGCGACATGGACTTTTGCATTACCATACGAACCATGGTGAAAAAAGGAAAGAACGTATACTTACAGGCTGGAGCAGGAATCGTAGCTGATTCAGAGCCGGGCGCAGAGTATCAGGAATGCTGCAACAAAGTAATGGCACTTGCGAAGACCTTAGTAGAGGAGGAGAACTTATGATACTTTTAATCGATAATTATGATTCCTTTACCTACAATCTGTATCAGTATATTGGAATTTTTACAGAGGATATCAAAGTAGTGCGTAATGATAAAATCACTCTGGAAGAAATAGAGAAACTAAAGCCGGAGCGCATCGTATTATCTCCCGGACCTAAGAGTCCCAAGGAAGCAGGTATCTGCATGGATGTGGTAAAGCGCTTTTATAAAAAGATACCAATCTTAGGAATCTGTCTGGGACATCAGTGCATCGGAGAAGCATTAGGCGGTACCGTAGGATATGCGAAGAAACTGTATCATGGGAAACAGTCCGTAATTGAACACAGTGGAGAAAGCATTTTTGCCGGTATTAATACACCGGTAAAGATTGCCAGATATCACTCACTGGCCGTAGAAAGAGAAAAGTTGCCGGAAAGTCTGGAAATTATAGCAGAGACAGAGGATGGAGAAATCATGGCGATGCGTCATAGAGAATATCCGGTGGTGGGGCTTCAGTTTCACCCGGAATCTATTTACACAGAACATGGAAAACGTATGATTGATAATTTTGTAAACGGAGTGATATAAAATGATATTAGATAAAATTGTAATAGATAAAAAACAGAGACTTCCACAGCATAAGGCAAAGATTTCCCCAGAAACCATGCGCCGGATGGCAGAGGAGGCAGTAAAGCAGGAAACACAAGAGATAAATCCTTTTTATCAGGCATTGGCGAAGCCGGGAATTTCTATTATCGGGGAATTTAAAAAAGCATCTCCCAGCCTTGGAGATATCACAAGTAAAATAAATCTGACGGATCGGATAGAAGAATACAACGCATCGGTAGACGCCATTTCCTGTCTGACAGAAGAAGATCATTTTCGGGGAAATGTGGATTACTTAAAAGAAATCAGAAAGATGTCATCTCTTCCGATTCTAAGAAAAGATTTCATGATAGAAGAGTACCAGTTCCATGAGGCAAAAGTCATTGGTTCCGATGCAGTACTTTTGATAGCAGCTATTCTGGATGATGTACAGATGAAAGAGTTTTACAGTTTGTCAAAGGAGCTTGGGCTGGCAGCACTGGTAGAGGTTCACGATGAACACGAAATGGAACGGGCATTGAAGCTGGACGCAGAAATTATTGGTGTAAACAACCGGGATCTTAAAACGTTTTCCATTCATCTGGATACGACAGAACGGCTCTCAGGTATGGTACCGGAAGGTAAAATTTTTGTGGCAGAGAGCGGTATCGTAAAAGACGAGGATGTAAAGTTTTTAAAGAACTGCAATGTAGATGCATTTTTGATTGGCAGAGCATTTATGGAAGCAGATAATCCAAGAGCGCTGGCGGAAAGGTGGAAAGCCTTATGATTCCTGAAATAAAAATCTGCGGTTTGACAAATCCCAAAGAGGCGGAGCTGTTAAATCAGGCAGAAGCAGATTATGCAGGATTTGTATTTTTTGCCAAAAGCAGACGGAATGTAAACTTTGCCCAGGCAAATGAAATTAAAAAGAAGCTGTCCCCAGGGATTCAGACCGTAGCAGTAACGGTAAGTCCTACGGAAGAACTGCTGGAGCAGATAGAGCAGGGGGCGTTTGATATATTGCAGGTGCACGGAGAATTAACACCTGAAATTTTAGAAAAAAGCCATTTACCCATCTGGCGTGCATGCAATCTGGTAGAGCCGGAGGATTTAAAGCATTTGGAACAGCATGAAAAAATCACAGGCTACGTAATTGATGCCAAAACCGCCGGAAGTGGAAAGACCTTTGACTGGGAAAACAGTCAGGAGCTATTGAAAGAAGCTAGGGAAACTTGTTTTCAAGGGAAGAAATTTATCCTGGCAGGGGGGCTGAATCCGGAAAATGTGGCAGAAGGAATAAAGATATTTGCACCAGATGTTGTGGATGTCAGTTCTGGTGTAGAGGGGCAATGTACAAAAGAACAACAATTGATTAGAGCATTTACAGGAAAGGTAAGAGAAAATGAGTAGAAAAAGTGATAGATATTTTGGAGAATTTGGTGGTCAGTATGTAGCAGAAACATTGATGAATACCTTGGAGGAGCTGGATAAGGTATATGAGGAATCCATTCATGATGAAGCATTCTTAAAGGAATACAATTATTACTTAAAGCAGTATGTGGGAAGAGAGAATCCACTGTACTATGCAGAAAATTTAAGCCGGGAATATGGAACTAAAATCTACCTGAAAAGAGAAGACCTAAATCACACCGGTGCTCATAAGATTAATAATGTACTTGGTCAGATATTACTGGCAAAGCGTATGGGTAAGAAAAAGGTTATTGCTGAGACCGGAGCCGGACAGCACGGTGTTGCAACAGCAACAGGAGCTGCATTGTTTGGAATGGAATGTACCGTTTATATGGGAGAAGAGGATATGGAGCGTCAGGCATTGAACGTATTCCGTATGGAGATGCTGGGAGCTAAGGTAGAAAGCGTTACATCCGGCAGTAAGACATTAAAAGATGCCACCAACGAGGCAATTCGTACCTGGGCAAAAACAGCAGAGGATACATTCTATATCATAGGTTCCGCATTAGGACCTTATCCTTATCCGAAAATGGTCAAGGAATTCCAGAGTGTTATCAGCAGAGAGAGTAAAAAACAGATACTGGAAGCAGAAGGAAGATTGCCGGATGTAGTAATGGCATGTGTAGGAGGGGGTTCCAATTCCATTGGAATGTTTGCAGAATTTATGGAAGAGACCTCTGTAAAATTGATTGGGGTAGAAGCAGCAGGACTTGGTTTAGAAACAGGAAAGCATGCAAGTGCCATGGCATTTGGAAAACCGGGAACCCTTCATGGAATGCGTACCTATCTGCTGCAGGATGAAGATGGCAATGTAGAGCTTGCTCATTCCATTTCAGCAGGACTGGATTATCCGGGAGTAGGGCCGGAACATGCATACTTAAAAGACAGCGGCAGAGCAGAATATGTATCCATTACCGATAAAGAGGCCATGGATGCCCTGCAGGAGTTATGCAGGCTGGAAGGGATTATCCCGGCCATTGAAAGCGCTCACGCTATTGCCTATGCTAAAAAGCAGGCAAAGAAGATGAAAAAAGATGAAATTATGATTGTATGTCTGTCCGGAAGAGGTGACAAGGATGTACATACAGTAGCAGATTATATAGCCGGAAAAGGATATTTAAATTAGGAGGAAAGATAATGGGAAACAGAATAGAAGAAAAAATGCAGCAGCTTCAGGAA
>CAZUKR010000051.1:0-19070 GCA_964620885.1 uncultured Eubacterium sp. | reverse complement strand
AAACTCATGCTTTTTCATGCAAGCATGAAAAGCATGACCTTTTGACCCTGGTATCTCAAAAAAAGTTCCTATAAGAAGTATGGGCAATTGCTCGCTTCTTATAAGAACCTATATTATTTAAACTGCATGAAGATTTTTTAATGAAATATCCATAATTGGTGCTGAGTGTGTTAATGCACCGCTGGAAATGTAATCTACTCCGAGAGAAATATAATGAGCAATGTTCTCCTTTGTCACGTTTCCAGAGCATTCAATTTCAGCCTTTCCACCAATAAGTGCTACTGCCTTCTGCATTACTTCTACAGTCATATTATCCAGCATAATAATATCTGCCCCAGCCTCTACTGCCTCTTCTACCATGGTCAGAGTCTCACACTCTACTTCAATCTTTCGTACAAATGGAGCATATTCCTTTGCCATATAAATTGCCTCTTTGACACCGCCGGCTGCACCGATATGATTATCCTTTAACAAGACGCCATCCGAAAGATTATAACGGTGATTATATCCGCCTCCGGCTTTTACAGCATATTTTTCAAAAATCCGGTTATTTGGTGTTGTCTTTCTGGTATCCAGAAGCTTTACCTTACTTCCTTCCAATAGCTTTGCAACAGAACTGGTATATGTAGCAATTCCACTCATCCGCTGCAGATAATTTAAAGCAGTACGCTCTCCGGATAAGATAGCTCTTATGTCTCCAGTTACTGTTCCGATTACTTCACCATTTTTTACAGCATCTCCATCCTGAAACTGAAATTCCACACAGATATTTTCATCTAAGAGTTCAAAAACCCGTTTAAACACCCAGAGTCCTGCCAGCATACCATCCTGCTTACAGATTAACTGTGCCTCTCCCTTTTGTGCTTTTGGCATTACTGCGTTGGTGGTAACATCTTCACTGGAAATATCCTCTCTTAATGCTTGTGAAATCAACTCATCCGCATTTAATGTCATGGTTATCCTGTTGTTCATACTTCTTTTTCATCCTTTCTATTTCCTGACGCACCATCTGCCTGTTTTCCTGATGGAGTTTCTTTAAATCCTCATATTGCTGAGGCACAAATAATTCTTCTATGATTTCTTTTCCCTGTAACAGCGCCATTTGCCCCTCAATATCTTTTGCTGCCCGTTCTGCAAATACAAGACTCTCCAGTAAAGAATTACTTGCGAGACGATTGGAGCCGTGTACACCGTTGCAGCTGGTTTCACCCACTGCATACAATCTTTTCATGGAGGTACGGCCTTCCAAATCACACTTTATGCCCCCCATAAAGTAATGCTGGCCCGGTACCACCGGTATACATTCCTTTGTTACGTCATATCCCTCTTCTAAACACCGCTGATAAATGTTGGGAAAGTGTCCCAATATATCCTCATGGGCTATAGGTGCCATGGATAACCACACATAGGGATTTCCATCTTCTTCCATTTGTTTATGGATTGCTGCCGTTACAATATCCCGCGGCAGCAATTCCTCCACAAACCGCTCCATTTTAGAGTTATATAATAAAGCTCCCTCTCCTCGTACAGATTCTGATATCAAAAAACGCCTGCCCGGTTTTTCGGAATACAGCGTTGTAGGATGGATCTGTACATAATTCACATCCTGAAGTTCTATCTTATGCCGCAGTGCTATAGCAAGTGCATCCCCTGTCAGATGGGGATAATTTGTAGAATGACGATATAATCCTCCAATTCCCCCACATGCCAGCACAATGTTCTGGGCCGTAAGAACATCTACCTTTCCCTCTGGTGTCTCAATTACAACACCATAACATATATTATCTTTGCACAAAACATCAAGCATAGTAACATGCTCATATATCTTAATGTTTTTTCGTTTTATTACCTGTTCTAACAGCGTTCCGGTAATCTCTTTTCCAGTAATATCCTCATGAAAGAGAATTCTAGGTGTGGAATGTCCGCCCTCTCTTGTAAAAGCCAGTTCTCCATTCTTCTTTTCAAAGTCAACTCCGTATTCAATCAACTTGTTTGCAATATGCTGTGAGCTGCGAATCATCACTTCTACTGATTCTTTATTATTCTTATAATGCCCAGCCTTCATCGTATCTTCAAAATATTGTTCAAAATCTTCTTCTGACCGCATCATACAAATGCCGCCTTGAGCCAGAAAGGAATCACTGCTCTTTGCATCTTCCTTTGTTATAACTGTCACCTGCTTATTTTCCGGAACCTGTAATGCACAAAACAGTCCTGCTGCACCGCTTCCTACAATTATAACATCTGTTTCTCTTTCCATTTTTTCACCTACTTTGCCAGCTCCAGCATTCTGTCCAGAGAATTGATGGATTTTTGCCGTACTACCTTGTCTACATTTACCTCACCGCTGCCCTGTTTCAGACAGTTTTTTACCTTTTCCAGTGTTACTTTTTTCATATCCATACAGCACTGTTCCGGGATAATTTCATAAAATACTTTTTCGGGATACCGCTCCCGTAGTTCATACATTACACCGCTTTCTGTTCCAATCAGAAAATCTTTAGAACTGTCCTCTCCTGCGTATGCAATAATTTCAGAAGTACTTCCTACGAAGTCTGCCAGCTCCACCACTTCTTTTGAACACTCCGGATGTACCAGAAGCTTCGCCTGGGGATGTACTGCTTTTGCTGCTTTTATATTCTCACCATTAAACTTTTTATGTACGGGACAATACCCATTGTTGAAAACAAAATTCTTCTCCGGTACCTTTGCGGCAACATAGCTGCCCAGATGCTGATCCGGAATAAAGTAAATATTTTTGTTTGGTAATTTTTTCACAATCTTAACGGCATTCGCACTGGTAACACATACATCCGCATGGGCCTTCAGCTCTGTGGTTGAATTGATATAACAGACTACTGCCACATCTTCATATTGCTGGCGCACCTCCTGAATCCCCTTTACGTCTGCCATATGAGCCATAGGACAATCTGCTGTGGTATCCGGCAGTAATATTGTTTTCTCTGGATTAAGTATCTTGGCACTCTCTCCCATAAAAGAAACTCCTGCAAATACAACGGTCTGCTGGGGAACTTCTGTTGCAATCTTACTTAAATAATATGAATCGCCTACATAATCTGCTATCTGCTGTACTTTATCTTCTACATAATAATGGGCTAAAATCACCGCATCTTTTTCTTTTTTCAGAGCCTGTATCTGCTCTTGTACTTTATCCATGTAAGCCTCCTGCTTTAGGTTTTGTCTTCATTTTGCCCCATTATAGCACAATCCTGTCCCACTGACAAGACAGTTGTAAATCCAGAAAAGTGCCCGGGCGGTTATTCCCATGACACTTTTTCCGTTATCTTTTCACGCCTTTACCATCTCTGTTGGCAATCCGCAGGCGGTGGAGTGCTACTTCTTTTCCGTTCACTTCTACGGTTTTCTCGGCACCTTCTTCTAAGAGATATACCTCTTCTAGTTTATCCTTGGGATCAACCTTCATTCCTCTGACCCCTATGGCTCCTTTTTTCTTTTCCGGCACATCCGAAGCCGCAAACCGCAAGTACATTCCCTTTTCTGTACCTATAACAATGGTTTCGCCTTCCCTGTTGGTCACCGGCTGAATCAGCAGAACGGATGCACCTGCATTTAGCTTGGTTGACGCTGTAGTACGTTTTGAAACATCAAATTCTCCTCCGGCCACCTGTTTTAACATACCGTCACTGCTGGCAAAAAGAAGTCTGCACTCTGATACATTTCCAATACTTTCCATATAAACAATATTCTCTTCACTACTGCTGTAATTACTTACATTATCAATGGGTGTTCCCTTATCTCTGAACTTTCCATAAGGCAGATCTAATACTTTTACCATATGAAGCTGCCCCTTATCTGTAAAAATACCAAGCCTGTCCGTATTCATACAGCGAATAATATATTTACTTTCTGAATCTGCGGCTTCTTTATTCCGTTCATAGACAGATACATCAATGGTCTTGGCATAGCCAAAGCGATCCATCAGAAGAATTACCGGGATTTCCTCTATCTTCTTTTCTTCAAATACTGCTTCTGCTGCATTTTCAATACTTGTCTTTCGTACAGATGCATATTCTTTTCGAAAAGCCTCTAATTCTTTGATAATGACTTTTGCCATAACACCGCGATTTCCTAAAATCTCTTCATACTTCTTAATATTCTGTAAGGTCGTCTCATGTTCCTTCATCAGAGCTTCAATTTCCAGACCAATCAGCTTATACAGACGCATTTCTAAAATAGCCGCTGCCTGACGTTCTGTAAAGTTAAGTCCTTTTGCATCCACCTCTGAGCCTTTATAACGGAATTTTATTTTTTCTGTGTTACCGTTCATAAGACAATCTTTGGCATCTTTGATATTTTTAGCTCCTCTTAAGATTTCAATAATCAGATCGATTACATCACATGCCTTAATCAGACCTTCCTGAATCTCTTTTTTATCCAGTTCCTTTGCCAGCATCGTCTTATATTTTCTGGTAGCAAGTTCATACTGGAAGTTCACATGATGGCGGATAATGGATATCACTCCCATGGTTTCCGGTTTTCCATCTGCCACTGCAAGCATGTTCACTCCGAAGGTATCCTCAAGACGTGTCTTCTTATATAACATGTTTTTAAGGTTTTCAACGTCCGTTCCTTTTCTCAGCTCCAGAACAATACGGATTCCCTTCCGGGAGGACTGATTGGAGATATCCACAATATCATTGGTTTTCTTGGTTTCTACCAGGTTACCAATATCATTTAAAAACTTTCCGATATTGGCTCCAATCATAGGATATGGAATCTCAGTGATAACCAGCCTTTCCTTTCCGCCTTTTACCTGCTCTACCTCTACTTTTCCACGGACTTTGATTTTTCCCATACCTGTTTCGTATATATTTAATAAATCATCTTTATTTACTACAATTCCTCCGGTTGGGAAATCAGGACCTTTGATATATTCCATCATTTCCTTTGTGGAAATATCCGGATTCTTCATATAGGCTTTTACCCCTTCAATCACTTCGCCAAAGTTATGAGGTGGTATGCTGGTTGCCATACCTACAGCAATACCATCTGCGCCATTAATCAGAAGATTAGGTACCTTTACCGGAAGTACTGATGGTTCTTTTTCTGTTTCATCAAAGTTGGGAACAAAATCCACCACATCTTTATCTAGGTCTGCCAGATATGCTTCCTGGGTAATTTTCTGAAGTCTTGCCTCAGTATAACGCATGGCCGCCGCTCCGTCTCCTTCTATGGAGCCAAAGTTACCATGACCGTCTACCAATGGCATTCCCTTCTTAAACTCCTGTGCCATTACTACCAGCGCTTCATAGATGGATCTGTCACCATGAGGATGGTATTTACCCATGGTATCTCCTACGATACGTGCACACTTACGGTAAGGTCTGTCATATCTGATTCCAAGCTCATGCATATCATAAAGTGTCCTTCGCTGTACCGGCTTTAATCCATCTCTGACATCCGGCAAAGCTCTTGCAACAATAACACTCATGGCATAGTCAATATAAGACTTCTGCATAATTTCAGAGTATTCAGTTCGTATAATCTGTTCGTTGTCCTGCATGTTCTTTTCCTTTCTATATATCTAAGGCAGCATCATGGGCATGCTCGTGGATAAATTCCCGACGTGGCGGAACCTCCGTTCCCATCAGCATCTCAGTTACATCTGAGGCCATTCTTGCATCTTCAATTTCTACTTTTTGCAAAATACGTGTCTGGGGGTTGAGTGTTGTTTCCCAAAGCTGATCTGCATCCATCTCTCCAAGACCCTTGTAACGCTGTAAGGTGAAGGGGCCTTTATGAGTTTTACGATATTTTTCCAGCGCTGCATCATTATAAAGGTACTCCTCTTCTCCTCTGGCGGGAATCGCCTTATATAATGGAGGCATCGCAATATAAGTATGCCCTTCAAAAATCAATTCCGGCATAAACCGATAGAATAAGGTTAAGAGCAATGTAGAAATATGTGCTCCATCCACATCCGCATCTGCCATAATGATAATCTTATCATAACGCAGCTTTGAGATATCAAAATCATTGCCAAAGCCTTCTGAAAATCCACATCCAAAGGTATTTATCATGGTCTTAATTTCAGCATTGGCCAACACTTTATCAATACTTGCCTTTTCCACATTTAATATTTTACCACGGATAGGGAGAATTGCTTGAAAGTTACGGTCACGTGCCGTCTTGGCTGACCCTCCCGCTGAATCTCCTTCCACAATAAATATTTCGCATATGGAAGCATCCCGGCTCTCACAGTTCGCCAGTTTTCCATTGGAATCAAAGGAGAATTTCTGCTTTGTCAGCAGATTAGTTTTCGCCCGCTCTTCTGTTTTACGAATTTTTGCCGCTTTTTCTGCACAGGCAATGACATTTTTCAACGTATCCAGATTCTTGTCAAAATAAAGCTGTATCTCTTCTCCCGTCACTTTGCTGGTTGCTCTGGCTGCATCCTGATTATCCAGCTTTGTTTTGGTCTGTCCTTCAAACCGGGGACCCGGATGCTTCACTGAAATTACGGCTGTAAGACCATTTCTTACATCTGTTCCGGTAAAATTAGCATCTTTTTCCTTTAAAATTCCAAGTTCTCTGGCATAGTTATTGATGATTGTAGTAAATATAGCTTTGAATCCTGTAAGATGGGTTCCACCTTCTGCATTATAGATATTATTACAGAATCCCAGTACATTTTCATGAAATTCATTGGTATACTGAAATGCTGCTTCTACAAGAATGCCTTCGCTTTCTCCCTTAAAGTACATTACCTCATGCACCACTTCTGCCTTTTTATTCAAAGCCTTTACAAAACCGCGAATTCCTTCTTCTTCATGAAATTCTATATGTTCCGTCTCTCCTCCCCGCTTATCTTCATATACAATGGTCAAATTCGGGTTCAGGTATGCTGTTTCATGCATACGGCTTTTTACGTCTTCTTCTTTAAACTTTGTATTTTCAAAGATTTCCGGATCTGGCAAAAAATTAATTCTTGTTCCTGTTTTTTTCGTTTTTCCAAGCACGGGGAGCAATCCCTGCTCCAGTTCTACTATGGGATTTCCTCTTTCATAACGGTCATGATGTATCTTTCCATCCAGATATACTTCAAGATCCAGATAGGTTGACAATGCATTTACCACTGAAGAGCCTACACCATGCAGTCCTCCACTGGTCTTATAGGCATCATTATCAAACTTTCCTCCTGCATGCAATGTGCTGAATACAAGACGAGCTGCTGATATTCCTGTTTTATGCATTCCCACGGGAATCCCGCGTCCGTTATCTTCTATTGTACAGGAACCATCTGCTTCCAATGTTACATTTATTGTATCACAGTGTCCGGCCAGATGCTCGTCCACTGAATTATCCACAATTTCATATATCAGATGATTCAACCCTTTTCTGGATACACTTCCGATATACATACCGGGTCTTTTTCTGACCGCTTCCAGTCCTTCTAAAACCGTAATATTTTCGGCTCCATATTCCTGTTTTTTTGCCATTTCCTTCTTCCTTTCCTAACAAATCTATGTAATTTCCTATCGATAGTATGTTCTGTTTTTTTGCAAGCGTTCCTAGTATATCACAATATTTTGTTGTTTGCAAAATTTTTCCACATAAAAAAGAAGGTCAAAGACCTTCTTTTTTACTCCTTCATTTACATTCTATCTACAATACTCCCAACGTGTTGTAATTACATAATAACATACTCCACCGCTTTTGTTATTGACATTCCATGTAAATATTACCATTTTTCATCTATTTCAGCTCTATTGTATATTCTTCTTTTTCACTATCAGAATTGTAAAAAATCATCTTAATACTGGTAACTCCATCTTTTACTTCTATCACCCTGCTGACAATACCTGTCTGCCCTGCCGGAATAATAGGAGTATTATAAGATACAATCTCTGAAATATCTTCTGCGGAGGTGTCTTCCTCCACCTCTTCCACATCTTCATATTCCGGACCTTCAAAAAAATGGGACATATAGCGTTGAGGACTGGATTGGGTTCCCTGATTTTTCATCTCAATATCAACTCTATAATACTGATACCCTTCCTGTGCTGTTAGATCTTTATAAGCAGTCCCAATGGCTTCTGTACTAATATCTCCAACAGATAACAAATCATACCACTGATAAGGATTTTCACCGACTTCCGCCACTTGTGAATCATCGTTGTAAACAGAGCCCTGATATTTCTGTTTTATCTCTTGAAATCCATAATGAGATATGGTGACTACTATAATATCAAGAATGATGATAAGTCCCAAAATTACACCCAATACAATATTGGGTACGAAAAATATTCCATGCTTCTTCATACTATAACTCCTCCCCCGTACCTATGTTCAATGGAACTGAATATATCTCCTTAATACCGTTTGTAGTTTCTGTTCTGGAATCCATATAGAAATTAATTTCAGTGACCCCTACCGGTACAAATGCAAGAAACACACCGTTTCCATTGATATCTCCAGTCATTTTCCATATATCTAATATATTAATCTCCGGGAGATATTCTTTGTATGTTTTCAGCTCATACTCCTCAAGACACCCTTTAAACTCTCCGGCATATCCAACGTAAGCCCTATCCGATACAGGATAATCATAGTATTCATCTGTATCCATGGATCCATTTTGATAATTAACCTTTATTGCTACCAAATTTTCTGATACGGGAAATCCGGGAACTGAATCCGCCGGAGCTACGATATATGCCTCCCCTACCGATACGGTACAAGGCTGTTTCTCTCCAAGGGCAAAGGCCTCATTGGGATTTACGCTGATTATTTCCGGTGTCTGGGGAATTTTATTGACGCCGGTATCATAGCTGTCTTTATTCTCATTTTCTTTGAATTCCATAAAAGAATCTAATACCTTCATACCTGTAACTTCTAATGTCTGCCCCCTGATGTATCCAATGGGAGCACATATTGCAACTATAAGCCCGGCTAAAATACATACAAATCCTGCAATAGAAGCACCTGAGGTCCTTCTCTGCTTTTCTGTTCCTGTATAGGCAGTTGCTTTATATTTATCTGTATCAACATTCTGGAATAAGGACATGTTATCATCCGACTGCATATTTTCATGAGGATCTATCTCATCGTATTCATTGTGTAACTCTTCATGGACTTCTTCTGCCTGATTTTCCTTGTTGTATGCGCTGCATTTTGGACAAATTCCATAATATTTACCGTAATCAAATTCTTTTCCGCAATTGTAACATTTCATAATTATTACCCTTCTCCCACTATCTTTGACTGCTATTGTTCCATTTCTTCCCACAATTCTTCATGTTCTGCTTTCTTATCCCGAAGCATCAATTCTGAAACAGCATCCTTTACAGGCTTATCCTTAAATAACACCTGATTCACCTGTTCAATAATTGGCATATGCACCTGATATTTTTCTGAAAGCTTCATGGCTGCCTTAGCTGAATACACACCTTCTACTACCATCTGTACTTCAGCCATCGCCTCTTCCATTGTTTTTCCCTGTCCAATCAGAATTCCTGCGCGACGATTACGGCTGTGCATACTGGCACAGGTAACAATTAAATCTCCGATGCCTGTCAGTCCGCTTAATGTCTCATATTTGGCACCCATTTCCATGGCAAGACGGCTTATCTCTGCAATTCCTCTGGTAATGAGGGCTGCCTTGGTATTATCTCCGTAACCCAGTCCATCTGCCATACCGGCTGCAAGAGCAATCACATTTTTCAATGCTCCGCCTAGCTCAATTCCCAACATATCCGGGCTGGTATAAATACGAAATTCTTTATTCATAAACACATTTTGTACATATTCCGCAGTCTTCTTTGTATGTGCTCCCACTACACAAGTAGTTGGCAGTCCCCGCCCTACTTCTTCTGCATGGCTGGGACCAGACAGAATTGTAACTCTTGCCTGTGGAATTTCTTCTTCGATTACATCTGATAAAATCATCAGACTCTCTTCCTCTATTCCTTTACCCACATTGACAATCAGCTGTCCTGGTGAAACAAATTGTCTCATGTTTTTTGCAGTACTTCTGGTGTATACGGAGGGAACTGCCAGTACCAGCATATCCCTATTTCCTATCGCCTCTCTCAGATTGGTTGTTAAACCGATTTTTTCTGAGAGTTTTACTCCCGGTAATTTTGCAGCATGTTCACGTTTCTCTTTCAACATGTTTATCTCTTCTTCTAATATAGACCAGATTGTAACCTCATGTCCGTTCTTAGCCAGCACAGTGGCAAGAGCAATTCCCCAGCTTCCTGCACCAATCACACTTACGTTTGCCATAATTTCCTCCATTATTTTTTTTCTTCCGTCTTATGAAGGGAGAGTTTATTCTCTGTTCCCGTAAGCAGACGTTTGATATTTGCCCTGTGGCGCCACAATGCAAGGATGCTAAAAAGACCTCCTATTGCATACACCTCCGGCAGCAAATTTGAACTCACTCCTAAATACCCTAGTTGCCCATAGATAATAAGCTGTATAAAAAAACTGATTGCTACCAGAATAGACCCCAGGGAGACATATCTTGTAATTGCAACTGCTCCAATAAATAGAATCAGGCAGATTGGAGCAATGGGAAGATAAAAAGCAAGGATAAAACCTGAGGTACAGGCAATTCCCTTTCCTCCCTTAAATTTCAAATAAAATGGAAAGTTATGTCCAAGCACTGCACCAAATCCAGCATACATTTGAAGCAGCCTCACGTCATCCGGATATTCCCCGCGGAAAAGCAGCCATGCCGCCAGCATTGCCAGCATTGCCTTTCCTAAATCTCCTATAAAGGTAAACAATCCGGCTTTCCACCCTAAGGTACGCAGGATATTGGTGGTTCCTGCGTTTCCGCTTCCATGCTGTCTGATATCAACATTCTTAGCCTTTCCATAAATATAGCCGGTCTGAAACAGACCAAAGATATATCCAATCACAAGACTGATTATACGACTTAAAATCATTGTTAATCTTCCTTTCTCTCACGTATGATAAATTTCAAAGATGTTCCTTTAAATCCAAATGCATCCCGAATACGATTTTCCAGATATCTTGTATAAGAAAAATGCATTAATTCCTTATCATTTACGAAAATAACAAAGGTTGGTGGCTTTACTGCCACCTGGGTAATATAATACAATCTGAGACGTTTTCCTTTATCAGAAGGAGGCTGCTGCATTGCCACTGCTTCTGTCATAATCTCATTAAGTACTCCTGTCGCCACACGCATAGAATTGTTTTCCAGTACCATATCAATCATTTCAAACAGCTTATGGGTACGCTGTCCCGTCTTTGCTGATATAAATACAATCTCTGCATAAGACATAAAACTTAAAATTTCACGAATACGCTCTGTATGCTTGTAAATGGTCTTATCATCCTTCTCAATGGCATCCCATTTATTCACTGCAATCACAATTCCTTTGCCGCGTTCATGGGCAATTCCCGCAATTTTAGCATCCTGCTCTGTTATGCCTTCTTCTGCATCAATTACGATTACGACTACATCTGCACGTTCTACTGCTGTAACTGCACGTATAATACTGAAACGTTCCAGTTCTTCCTTTATCTTATTTTTACGCCGCAATCCTGCCGTATCTATAAATACATATTCCGTACCATTGTACTTTATTTCTGTATCAATGGCATCTCGCGTAGTTCCTGCTATATCCGACACAATAACCCGGTCTTCTCCTACCAGTTTATTAATAAGGGAAGATTTTCCTACATTGGGTTTTCCAATAATCGCTACTTTAGGACGATCATCTTCTATTTCCTCATCTACATCCGATGGGAAATGTTTCGCTACTTCATCCAGCATGTCCCCAAGTCCCAAACGGGAAGCTGCTGAAATAGGAACGGGTTCCCCAATCCCCAGATTGTAGAATTCATATACATCCGGCATAAATTTTTCAAAACTATCTACTTTATTTACAACTAAAACCACAGGCTTTTTAGAACGGCGCAGCATGTCGGCAACTTTGGAATCGGAATCTACCAATCCCTGACGCACATCTGTAATAAAAATAATCACATCCGCCGTATCAATAGCAATCTGTGCCTGATCTCTCATTTGTGATAAAATAATATCTTTACTTTCTGGCTCAATACCACCTGTGTCAATCAGGGTAAATGCCATATTCAACCACGTTATATCTGCATATATTCTATCTCTTGTTACACCGGGCGTATCCTGTACAATGGAAATACGCTCTCCGGCTAACACATTAAACAATGTAGACTTCCCTACGTTAGGTCGCCCTACAATTGCAACTACCGGTTTACTCATATCATTCTCCTTTCAAAAAGCAGGACAGCAAGTCCTGACCGCTTGATTTTACAATATCTATTGGTACTTGTAAAGTTTTTTTCAACTCATCCAATGTTATATCATCCAACAAAACTTCTTCTCCGCTACGCAAAAGATTGCAAGGCAGCAACAGCTTTCCTCCCATATCCTTACCCTTTAATTGTTCTATTAAATCCTGCCCTGTCAGCAAGCCGGATACAGTGATTTTTTCTCCAAAAAAATAATTGGTAATAGGAATTACCTGTATTTTCGCCTGCGGAAATTTCTCCATAAAATTTTCTGATAATGTTTCAATAGTTGGAGCCGCAAGGAGACCTGTGGCAACTGAAATACAATAAGGTTCTCCGGATACCGATTCTTTTCTGGTTCTGTCCAGCGCTTCGGCAAATTCATCCTGTAGCAGCCGCATCATACCTACACCATTTTCCAACTGCAGATACCCGTCATAGCTTTCTTCCTGTGGAAGCTCCCGCTCTGCTAAAAGATACCACTCATCACTTGCATGAATAAAATGCAGACCGCATTCTTCCACGCACTTTCTCTGATATCCTTCAATCAAGTCAATGACCTGTTCTGCATCTTCCTTTGTAAACGGTTCCAATGGATACAAACCATCACGGTATTTGCTTAATCCTACCGGAACAACTGAAACACTTTCCATTACAGGCATATACTGCATCAAATCCCGGATACTTCTCTCCAATTCTTCTCCATCATTGACATCTCTGCAAAGTACAATCTGCCCATTCATGGGAATTTCTCCTTCATAAAGCATGTCCAGCTTCTTTAATGCATCTCCGGCGAATCTATTATTAAGCATCCTGCACCTTAATTGCGGATTTGTTGTCTGTACAGATACATTGATGGGACCTAATTTATACTCTATAATCCGTTCTAAATCATGTTCCTTCATATTTGTAAGTGTTACATAGTTCCCCTGCAAAAAAGAAAGTCTGGAATCATCATCTTTAAAGTAAAGAGTGTCACGCATCCCTTTTGGCATCTGATCAATAAAGCAAAAAATACATTTATTATGACAGGATTTATAGTCATCCATTAAACCATTTTCAAACTCAATTCCTAAGTCTTCCTCATACCCCTTCTCGATTTCCAGTTCCCACTCTTCTCCATCCGGTTTTCGTACCACCACCGTAAGATATTCCTCGTTGGTATAATAATGATAATCAAAAACATCTTCAATGTCATGATCATTCACCGAAACCAGTATATCTCCTGATTCTACTTCTAATTCCTCTGCTATACTCCCAGGCTGAACCTTATATACTACATGTTCTTTCAAATCATTCTCTCCTACTTATTATTCGACATACTTTAATTAGTATAACAGAATTTTTTTAAATAGTAAATGCCATGAAAAATCACTTCTTCCTGTATGATTTCTCATGGCATTTTTCTTATTCTATTCAAATACCCGCTCTTTTTTACTGTCGAGCTCTTCTACAATTTTAAGAATCTTTTGAAATTCTCCAATTAGTGTTTTTGAAAGGTTCTGTGCACTCTGCAATTCTTCCTGGGCTTTCATATCATTTTCATCCCATATCGCCTGTATTGCTCTCTTTCCAATATTATGTAATTCCTTGTGTCTTCCGTCAATGCCATCCCAGACTTCTTTTAATCTGATATTTTTGGGATTCACAGCATAATAGAAATGACCAAATCCACACTTAGTAGCATCTGTCTGCAATGGAATAACAACACCTTCTTTTACAATCTGCTCCAGCGTCTTTACCCAGTTCTCATGAGCAGAAATTGCATTCCGAATCGTATTCATAAACATCTGATTGCCAAGCATATAGAAAATATCTTCTGACATCTTTCCCATACGTCTTGCAGTATCATCCATTTCTGCTTCAATAGCAGCCACCGGTTTAATAATATCTTCCAGTGAATCACTTATCTGCTTCATATCTGTTGCCTGTTTATTCAATGTTACCGTCTCTTCTTCTACGTTTAAAATCTGCTCTCCAAGCTGAACAACAGAACCGTATATTTCTTCACTGGCTGCTGCTGTTGTTGTAACTGCGTCTGAAATGTTCTCTATACTATCTTTATTTTCTACGTTTGTCTTCTGTATGGTGTGAAGATGTTCATTAATGACTCCTAAGGACTTCACTGTCATGCCAATACTATCTGAACTTTCCTGTGAAGCTTTTTGGATACTTGATACAAATTCACTCATATTTGCTGTAAGATTCTTTGTCTGATCTGCCAGTTTACGAATCTCTTCTGCCACAATGGCAAATCCTCTTCCAGCTTCCCCTGCTCTGGCTGCCTCAATGCTTGCATTTAATGCCAAGAGATTTGTCTGTGCTGAAATTCCATTAATAGAAGCAATAACCTCATTCATCTTTGAAATCACATGAACCAGCTTGTCCATATCACTTTTCATATCCTTAGAACTATCAATGGTGTCACCTGCAACTACTACAATTTCTTCCAGCTGCCCTTCACTCTTTGTAATTCCTTTTAATATGTCTTCTAAATTATAGGAAATTTTTTCTATGTTTTCCGTTAGATTCTCATGGGCTGCTGTTACTTCTGTTGTACTCTCACTTGCTGTAACCGCCACCTCACGAATTTCTTCCGCCGCCTCAAAAAGTTTCCCACTTACTTGTGAAATAAGCCTTGAATTTTCTCCTAAAGATAAATCCAATGCACTCATTTTCATTAATGCATCAAATACAGTTTGAACGGCTGTCTCAAATTCCTTTTTCCCCTGATTCAATCTCTTTTGGATGTCATCTGCTACCGGAACTCCACTTGTTGTGAGAGGATTCATTGTGCTTATTTCTTTTAGTATTATTTCATACTTATTATTCCTTCTCATGTGTATACCTCCAACGTACTTTAATACTATTATGTTACCACTTTAAACCACTTTTGTAAATGTGGAATGAACAAAATATAAGAACAGTTTTCCACCACGGAACATTTTATATTATAGGAAATCGTAAACTTTCATACCTTAGCGTAACAAGGCCTTTCCTATAAATAAAAAAGAATTTCCATAAAGGAAATTCTTTTTTATCTATCATTTTTCTTTTAGTTCTCACCATATAATGTGATTAACTTGTTTAAATATTCATAACGCTCTTTTGCATGTTCTTCAGACTTAGCAAACAGTTCTTCTGCTCTTTCCGGATTGAATCTTGCAAGTGCATTGTAACGAACTTCTCCGTTCAAGAATGCCTTGTAATCTCCCGTAGGTGCTTTACTGTCTAATGAGAATGCTGCTTTTCCTTCCTTCTTCAACTCTGGATTGAAGCGGAATGTATGCCAGTAACCAGCTTCTACAGCGTTCTTCTCTTCTGTCTGAGCTTTGCTCATACCAATCTTGATTCCATGGTTGATACATGGTGCGTATGCAATAATCAGAGATGGTCCTGGATAAGCTTCTGCTTCTGCAATTGCTTTGATACACTGGTTGTAATCAGCACCCATAGCAATCTGTGCAACATATACATATCCGTAACTCATTGCGATAGACGCAAGGTCTTTCTTCTTCACTTCTTTTCCGCCTGCTGCGAACTGTGCAATTGCACCAGTAGGAGTAGATTTAGAAGACTGTCCACCTGTGTTAGAATAAACTTCTGTATCAAATACCATGATATTGATATCTTGTCCACTTGCTAATACATGGTCAACACCGCCGAATCCAATGTCGTATGCCCATCCGTCACCACCGAAAATCCACTGGGATTTCTTAGCAAGGAAGTCTTTCTCTGAAAGGATTTCTTTGGACTCATCGCATCCGCAAGCTTCTAATGCTGCAATTACTTTATCTGTAGCTGTTCCATTAGCTGCACCTAAATTGTAGGTATCTAACCATTCTTTTCCAGCTGCTGCAACATCAGCATTCTTTCCATCTGTAACTAATGCTTCTATTTTTGTTCTTAATTTTCCTCTCAATGCTTTCTGAGCTAATAACATACCATATCCAAACTCAGCTGCATCTTCAAATAAGGAGTTAGACCATGCAGGACCATGTCCTTTTTCATTTACAGTATATGGTGTAGAAGGTGAGGAGTTACCCCAGATTGAAGAACATCCTGTTGCATTTGCAATGTACATTCTGTCACCAAATAACTGTGTGATTAATTTAGCGTAAGGTGTCTCTCCACATCCGCCACAAGCTCCGGAGAACTCAAGTAATGGCTGTTTGAACTGAGATCCTTTTACAGTTGTTTCTTTAAATTTATCGATAACTTCTATTTTCTTTTCTACTGTTAAACCAAAATCAAAGAATTCCTGCTCTCCAACATTTGCTTCGCAACTTGCCATAGCAAGTGCTTTTTCGCCTTTCTTTCCTGGACATACGTTAGCACAAGAACCACATCCTGTACAATCAAGTGCAGAAATGGTTATGCCGAATTTATATCCTGGCATTCCGTTCATATCCAGAGTTTTCATTCCTTCTGGAGCCTTCGCTGCTTCCGCCTCTGTCAATGCTACTGGACGAATTACTGCATGAGGACATACGTAGGAACAGATATTACACTGGATACAGTTTTCTGGCTTCCATACTGGAATATCAACTGCGATACCACGTTTTTCATATGCAGAAGTACCAGATGGAGTCTGTCCATGTTCATATTGTTTAACAACAGATACAGGAATATTGTTTCCTTCCTGTCCATTAACAGGAATCTGGATATCGTTAACGAAATCAACAACATCTTTTCTATCTCCTGTTGCAACTTTTTCAAAGCTTTCATCTGTTGCGTTTTTCCAGTCTGCAGGTACATCAAATTTAATTGCGCCTGTAGCTCCGGCATCGATAGCATCGTAGTTCATCTGTACGATTTTATCACCTTTTTTACCGTAACTAGCTTTTGCTGCTGCTTTCATCAGTTCAATTGCTCTTTCTTCTGGAATAATAGCTGCCAGTTTAAAGAATGCAGACTGAAGTACAGTATTGATACGTCCGCCAAGTCCGATTTCTTTACCAATTTTAATACCGTCGATGGTATAGAACTGTATATCGTTTTCAGCAATGTATCTCTTTACCTGTCCTGGTAAATGAGTTGCTACTTCTTCTGGTGTCCAGGAGCAGTTCAATAAGAATGTTCCGCCTGGTACTAATTCCTGAACCATGTTGTATTTACGTACGTAAGATGGGTTATGACATGCCACGAAGTTTGCCTGCTTAATTAAGTAAGTAGACTTAATCGCTTTCTTTCCGAAACGTAAGTGAGACATGGTAACACCACCGGACTTCTTAGAGTCATAGTCAAAGTATGCCTGAGCATACATGTCTGTGTTATCTCCAATAATCTTGATAGAGTTCTTGTTAGCACCAACAGTACCGTCAGCACCAAGTCCCCAGAATTTACAGTTAATGGTTCCTTCTGGAGTTGTTACAGGATCCTCTTTTATTTCCAGAGAAAGGTTTGTAACATCATCAAAGATACCGATTGTAAATCTTTCTTTTTCTGTATTGTTATATACAGCAATAATCTGTCCAGGAGTTGTATCCTTGGAACCTAAGCCGTAACGTCCGCTTGTAATTGTAACATTTTCGAATTTTGTTCCTCTTAATGCTGCAACTACATCCAGGTATAATGGCTCTCCAAGAGATCCTGGTTCTTTTGTTCTATCTAATACAGCAATTGTCTTCACTGATTCTGGAATAGCTGCTACAAAAGCATCTTTGCTGAATGGTCTGTATAAACGAATCTTAACAACTCCGACTTTCTCGCCTTTTTCCATTAAATAATCGATGGTTTCATCAATCGTATCACATACAGAACCCATAGCGATGATAATCTTCTCTGCATCAGCTGCTCCATAGTAGTTGAACAGTTTATAATCTGTTCCTAATTTTGCATTAACCTTGTCCATATATTTCTGTACAGTTGCAGGTAATGCATCATATGTGGAGTTACAAGATTCTCTTGTCTGGAAGAAGATATCAGGGTTCTGTGCAGAACCATCCAGACGTGGGTGATTTGGATGCAGTGCATTCTTACGGAATGCATCGATTGCACTCAGGTCTACCATATCTTTTAAGTCTTCATAATCCCATGCTTCAATTTTCTGAATCTCATGAGAGGTTCTGAATCCATCAAAGAAGTTGATGAATGGAAGACGTCCTTCCAATGAAGCACAGTGTGCTACTGGAGTTAAATCCATAACTTCCTGTACAGAAGATTCACAAAGCATTGCTACACCTGTCTGACGACAAGCATATACGTCAGAATGATCTCCGAAAATATTTAACGCATGAGTCGCTACACAACGAGCGGATACATTGAATACTCCTGGAAGTCCTTCACCAGCAATTTTATAAAGGTTTGGAATCATCAACAGTAATCCCTGGGATGCAGTGTAGGTTGTAGTTAAAGCACCTGCTGCCAAAGAACCGTGTACGGTACCTGCTGCACCTGCTTCAGACTGCATTTCAGTTACCTGAACTGTCTGTCCGAAAATGTTCTTTCTTCCCTGTGTTGCCCATTCATCTGTAGCTTCAGCCATAACAGAAGACGGTGTAATTGGGTAGATGGCTGCAACATCTGTATACGCATACGATGCATGAGCTGCTGCATTGTTACCATCCATAGTTTTCATAGATCTCTTCATTACATTTTCCTCCTACCAAAAATTAGACATACTGCTTCTTAAATTTAAAAGCAGATATGCAGGTTATTTGAATGTTGATAATAATTTCACATTCTCTTCTTTAAACTATACTCAAATAGTAACAAAAAATCAATAGCTTTTCCCTTTATTTCATGTATTTTTCTTCAAACACCTGAATTGGTATCGG
>CAZUKR010000050.1:0-19078 GCA_964620885.1 uncultured Eubacterium sp. | reverse complement strand
TAATTAAGGCTGTGGCATTAAACATTGCAATTGCTTTCCAGAATTCACTTGCTGATGTGAAGTTTAGATTTTATTCTCTTGCAGCAGTAGCGTTAACGGCAATAGGCGCCATAGTGGAGCAGTTAAATAATTTACCGTTTATTGAATTGAATGTAGAAGGAATACACAGTCAGGCAAGTGAATATGCCAGTGAAGCATTGGAAGCACAAGAATCCAAAAAGGAATTTCTTGATATATATGCGGCGTGGGAAAAAGGTTTTAACACAAATGAGGTATTTCAGGATGGATGGGAACAGAATGCATATGATGCAGGTGCTGCATGGGGAGATGAGAAATGGAATAGCAAATTCAAGGAACCTAAAATGCCGGAGCTGCCAGAAATACCCGAAGAACCAAAAACACCAGGAGGGATGGGGGGAGGAGCAGGAAATAATTACGGAACAGATCTATACGGCGGAGATATAGCCGGTTCCTCAGCAGCTACAGCAGACAATACCTCTAACATAGCAGATTCTTTAGAGGTAACAAACGAAGAGTTGAAATATCTTCGTGACATAGCCGAAAGAGATGCGATAAATCGTTTCACAACCGCAGAGATTAAGGTAGAAGCTCCGGTATCTGCCAATGTGGCAAGTAACATGGATTTAGATGGAATTGTGGAACATCTGGCAAACAGTGTAAACAATGCAATGTTAAAAGCAGCAGGGGGGGTGCATTACTAATGGCTTATTATTTTTATCTTGGAAAAGTACTGTGTCCGGTGCCGCCGGAGAAGCTGCAGCTGAAGATCAACAGTGAAAATAAAACAATGACATTGATAAACGAAGGAGAAGTAAATATTTTAAAAAGAGCAGGGCTTACAGATGTTGAATTTGAACTGCTTCTTCCTAATGTTAAATATCCGTTTGCTGTTTATAAAAAAGGTTTTAAGGCAGCCAAATATTATCTGCAAAAGCTGGAAGAATTGAAAGTAAAGCAAAAGCCCTTTCAATTTATTGTAACCCGTACCTTACCCAAGGGGAAAATGCTGTTTGATACCAATATGAAAGTCAGCTTAGAGGATTACAAAATAGAGGAGAATGTAAAGGAAGGATTTGACGTAACTGTTTCTATAAAGCTAAAGCAGTATGTAGATTATGGGACTAAGACATGTAAGGTTGAGTTTGAAGATATGAAACCTAAGATAGATGTCCAAGACACCAGGGAAACGACTGATTCACCTGCGCCATCGGCAAATCAGTCTTATACAGTGGTAAAGGGGGATTGCCTGTGGAATATTGCAAAACGATTCTATGGAAACGGTTCTCTGTACACTGTAATATACAATGCCAACCAAAGTGTGGTAGGCGGAAACCCTAATTTGATTTATCCGGGGCAGGTACTTACCATTCCGCCGGTATAAAGGAGGGATTAATTGAAGTTAGAAACAGAGCTGTTAATTCAGCATGGAGAAAAAGTTTATATGCCCGCTGTGGAAGAAGATATTACCTGGTCAACCGAAAGAAAAGGTTGCCCGGGTGAATTGTCCTTTAAAGTGATAAAGGATAAGACGTTAAAATTGGCAGAGGGAGATCCGGTACGGTTTAAAGTAAATGAAAAAAATATTTTCTATGGATTTATTTTTTCCCTGAAACGGGACAGAGAAAATATTATTTCTGTTACTGCATATGACCAGCTTCGATATTTGAAAAATAAGGATACCTATGTGTATGAAAATAAGACAGCAGGAGAGTTTATTCAGATGATTGCTGCTGACTTTCAGATGCAGACGGGATTCATAGAAGATACCGGATTTAAAATTGCATCCAGAGTGGAAGATAATACATCGTTGTTTGATATGATTCAAAATGCGTTAGATATTACATTGGAGAATCAGACCTATATGTATGTAATGTATGATGATTTTGGAAAAATCACATTAAAAGGCCTGGACAATATGCGTCTGAATGTGTTGATTGATGAAGATACCGGGGAAAATTATGACTATACATCCAGTATAGATGAGAATACCTATAACCGGATAAAACTGACTTATGAAAACGAAGAAACAGGAACAAGAGAGGTTTATATTTCCCAGAATGGAGAACACATGAACCAATGGGGCATTTTGCAACATTTTGAAACAATACAGAAGGGGGAAAACGGGCAGGCAAAGGCAGATGCCCTGTTGTCCCTCTATGATACCAAAACCAGAAATCTATCCATAAAAAATGCCTTGGGAAATACAAAGGTGAGAGCTGGTTCAATGGTGGTAGTTATCCTAAATCTAGGAGATGTAAAAATGGAAAATCTTATGCTTGTTGAAAAATGCAAGCACACATTTAAAGAAAGTGAACATTTAATGACATTGACACTTCGAGGAGGTGAGTTCGTTGCTTGATGCGACAGATTTAGTAAATATGATTAAATCAGCAGCCACAGAGGCTGTAGGTACATCCCAGCCGGCAGGTGTGTTTTTTGGAAAGGTAATACAAGCAGAACCGTTACAGATACTGGTAGAACAGAAAATGACCTTAGGGTCCATGCAACTGGTACTAACAAGAAATGTGACGGATTATACCATAATGGCATCCATTGACTGGGAGACAGAGAAATTTGAAGAAAGCAGTTCCGGGGACACAGAAGGAGAGACAAAAGCAAGTGGCGAACCGGAACATACGCATAAATTTGCAAATGCCTCTTCCGGTTCGTCCCCTCATGATCACACTGTAAAAGGAAGGAAAAAAATCACCCTGCACAATAGCTTGGCGGCAGGGGAAGAGGTGATTTTGTTCCGGCAGCAGGGTGGACAGAAATATATTGTATTAGATAGGATTGGCTCATGATTCCACAGGTAAATCCGTTTCTGACGGAAGAAATAGAATTAAAACAACAGCCAAGCAAAAATTACCGAATGGATATAGAGAATGAGGTCATACATGGAAAAATAGATTATCTGGATGCTATGAAGCAGGTAATATATAAAATACTCAATACAGAAAGATATCAGTATGTGATATATTCCTGGAATTATGGAATAGAGCTTTTCGATTTGTTTGGAGAGCCGGTAACTTATGTATGCCCAGAATTGAAACGCAGGATTACAGAGGCACTGGTACAGGATAATAGGATTACCAGTGTGGATGAATTTGAGTTTAAACTGGATGGACATACAGTAACAGCAGCATTTACAGTACATACTATATTCGGCAATGTACAGATGGAAAAGGTGGTGGAGATTTAATGTATGAAAATGTGACTTATGAAGAAATTTTAGAACGTATGCTGAGCCGTGTTCCGAATAATATGGATAAACGGGAAGGAGCTATTATTTACGATGCACTTGCTCCGGCAGCAGTGGAATTGCAGCTTATGTATATTGAATTAGATGTAATTCTGAAAGAAACCTTTGCAGATACTGCCTCAAGAGAGTACCTGATAAGAAGAGTAAAGGAACGGGGAATTGTTCCCGAAAATGCAACAAAGGCTGTACTCAAAGGAAGTTTCCGACCAGAGAGTCTGGAACTTCAGGAAGGAACAAGATTTAGCTGCGGAACACTTAATTATCAGGTGACAGAAAAGATTTCAGCAGGAGAATACAAACTGGAATGTGAAACAGAAGGTAGTGCCGGAAATGGAAAATTTGGAAAAATAATTCCAATTAACTATATAGAAGATTTGGAATATGCAGAGCTGAATGAATTGCTAATACCGGGGGAGGATGAAGAGGATACAGAGAGCTTAAGAAGCCGCTATTTTAATTCTTTTGCATCGAAGGCCTTTGGAGGAAATAAAAAGGACTACATGGATAAGACGAAATCCATTCCAGGTGTTGGAGCGGTAAAGGTGACTCCGGTCTGGGATGGAGGCGGCACTGTAAAACTAACGGTTTTAGATTCACAATATAATAAAGCTAGTGATGTTTTGCTTGGAAAGGTACAGCAGGAAATCGATCCCCAAGGAAATGGTCTGGGTACAGGTTTGGCTCCCGTTGGACATGTAGTTACGGTAGAAACAGCGGAAGAGGCACAAATAAATGTTGCGGTAGGTATAATTTACGATACTGGATACAGCTTTGAAATACTAAAGAGCCAGATTTTTCAAGCTGTGGAAGAATATCTGAAGGAACTGCGGTCAGCATGGGAAGAACAGCCCGAAATAATCGTACGGATTGCCCAGATAGAGTCCAGATTGCTTTCCATAGAAGGTATTCTGGATATTTCCAATACGGCATTAAATGGAGCAGCAGAAAATATTGTATTATCTTCCAATAATATTCCGGTGTTAGGTGGTGTTACAGCATGATAAGAAACGTGGATTTAATTTCATACCTTCCTGAGTTTGAAAGAAACTACAGGGAATTACAGGAGCTGTTAAAAGTACAGGAACCGGAAATTCAAGGGCTGGATGATTTATCAGAAGTAATAACAGACAATCAGTTTCTTGTATCTGCCAATGAAACAGGCATCAAGAAATTTGAGGCTATGCTGAAGGTAAAGCCTCTGGATGATGATTCACTGGAAAATCGGATATTCCGTATGCTTTCCCTGTGGAATAATGCAATTCCATATACAGAAGAAGTCTTAAGAGAAAAGCTGGAAACACTTTGCGGACCGGGAGGCTATACATTGGAAATCCTTCCCGATAATTACACCGTAAAGGTCAGAGTTGCGCTTATAAGTAAAAAGAATTATAAGATGGTGGGAGAATTACTGGAAGAGGTAGTTCCGGCAAATATGGTAATTGATTTATCACTTCTTTACAATCAGCATGAAACATTAAAGGAATTTACACATATGAAACTTGCGTCCTATACGCATATACAATTAAGAGATGAGGTGTTGAATAATGGCAACTGAAACAAAAAATTATAGCTATCCAAAGCCAGAAGTAGAAGAGTTTTATGATATAAATCAATTCAATATGGCTATGGATATGATAGATAATAATATGAAAGATAGGCAGGATGAACAGGAAAGTCATTTTAATAATACGGTACTACATACTACGGCAGAAGAAAAAAATGTGTGGAATGGAATATATGGAAAAAGTACTGGGTATACAGATAAAGCCATTGCTAATTTAATTGGCAGTGCTCCGGAAACATTAGATACACTTGGAGAAGTGGCAAAAGTAATTCAGGAAAATCAGGATATCGTGGAAGCTTTAAATGGTGCCATTGGTGCTAAGGTAAGCCGGGCGGAGCTTGAAGCTCATGAGAGCAATGGGGATATACATTATACGAAAAACCGTATTGTGGACTTGATTTATCCCGTTGGAAGTATTTATCAAAGTTCTAAGGCAGTAAGCCCGGCAACTTTATTTGGAGGTACATGGCAGCAGATAAAAGATGTAGTTCTAGTTGCAGCAGGAAATACCTTTTTGGCTGGAACAGCCGGAGGAAGTGCTTCGCATACACTTTCCGTAGCAAACATGCCGGCACATAACCATACCTTTGCTGGAGCGGCAGTTACTTCGGGTGGGAGAAGTGTAGCACCTACAGCCACCTTTACAGGTACAGCCGTAAATACTGGGAATCAAAGTGCAAATCATACACATTCTATTCCGAAGCTGTCGGGGACGGCCGCTTCTGCAGGAGCACATACACATAAAATTGACATTGGAAAAGCAACATTTAGTAATAGTGCTATTGGTACAGACTATGGTGGCGTACTTCAGTACAATAATTCTTTTACTAGTGATTCAGCAGGAGCACATACACACAGTATAACAACTACTGCCAACACAACCGGAAACGCAAGTGCAGGTCATACCCATAGCACTACTGCAAAAGGTACGGTGGCTCTTGCCAACACTGCTCATACACATAGTGTTACCGCGGCAGGCACAATTGGAACCACAGGGAGCAGTGCAGCGATTAATCACATGCCCCCTTACAAAGTTATGTATGTATGGGAAAGAACTGCTTAAAAAGAAAGAAGGGAAAAGCATGGAACATTTAAGCATTATAAAAACGGCATTTTTAACAGTTATAGGAATAATAGGAAGCGGGGTGGTAAATCTGTTAGGAGGCTGGACGGAGGATCTTACGACTTTAATTATATTTATGGGAATTGATTTCGTAATGGGGCTTTCCATTGCGGGATTTTGGAAAAAAAGCGGTAAATCAGAAAGCGGGGCCCTTAATAGTATATCGGCTTGGAAAGGGCTGTGCAGGAAAGGAGCATCCTTACTGGTGGTGCTGATATCCCACAGACTAGATGTAACCCTTGGAGTAAATTATATTAAAACAGCAGTAATTATAGCGTTTATAGCCAATGAGGGAATCTCTATTGTTGAAAATATTGGCATTATCGGTATACCGCTGCCGGGGATTATTACAAAAGCAATTGATGTACTAAAGGAAAAAGCAGAACAGGAGGAAAGGTAATATGAATATTACAAAGACAGGCTTACAGCTGATAGAGGAGTTTGAAGGATTGCGCCTTTCTGCATATAAATGTGTAGAAACGGAACAATACTGGACCATTGGTTATGGGCATTATGGAGCTGACGTAAGTGCAGAGATGACGATTACACCCGAGCAGGCAGAAGCATATTTAAAACAGGACGTTGCGGAAGCGGAGCAGGCAGTGAATAATATTGATAAGGGATTTAATCAAAATCAATTTGATGCACTGGTATCTTTTACATACAACTGCGGTGCTGGCAATCTGCGTACATTGTGCAGGGACAGAGATATTGCTGCAATTGGACAGAAGTTAATCTTATACAATAAATCCGGCGGAAATGTTTTAGCAGGGCTTACCCGGCGCAGAAAAGCGGAGCAGGACTTGTATAACACCCCTGCAGGTGGACAAACTTCAGCGGCAGCACCAGTGAAAACAGGTGGGAATGATACTGTAAGAGCCGGGCAGATTCACGTAAACAATTTCACAGGAGCAGGAATTGCCACAGATGGGATAAGAGGAGCAGATACAAAAAAAGCAGGGATTATGGTATTGCAGACCGGACTTAATAAGGACTACCTTGCAGAGCTGAAAGTAGATGGTATTTTTGGCGGCAGAACAGAAACAGCATTAAGCGGTAAGAATGTGAAAAAGGGAGAAAACGGATATATGGTAACAGCTCTCGAAATTCTGTTGCTGCTTAAGGGATATAGTCCAAGCGGTGTAGAGTGCCCTGGGGTGTTTGGAGATAATCTGAATACGGCAGTCCGATGTTACCAGAAAGATAAAGGTCTGGTTGTGGATGGCGCGGCGGGAATTAAGACGTTTCGGAGTTTGATTGCATAAGAAAATAAAAGTTATCTTTAGGTTACAGATTCACTCACCCCATGCACATGGTCAATGCCTGCTTACCACAAGAGCGGCAGCATTGGAAAGGTTTATCCAGGTTGTAAGCAATTCTGGGAAGATAACCAATATCCTCCAACAAAGTAAAAAGAGGAAAGAAAATAGCCATGGGGGGAAGCATAACCGAGATTACCCAGGCAAGTACACGGTAAATTCCCAAAATTAAAAGATCATGAAGCCATACAGGAGTCTGAAGCCAGATAAGAAAACTGCTTAGCTGATCCTGAAACCAGAATAAGGCAGTGGACAGCAGCTGTGAGGGATAATTGGCGCCTGTAATTGTTAGCCAGAAGATAAAGGTAAACAGTAAAAGCATCAGAGGAAAAGCAGTCCATTTTCCCGTAAGCAGTCGATCGATCTGGCGATTCTTTTCATCAAAATTTTTTAGTAAAAAAGACACGGTTTTTTTAGAGATCTTTTCCGCAGTAAGAACCAGAGACGAAATAGAAGTTTCAGTCTGCTCAGCGGAATAGTGATTAGAAGAAGACTGGTCCATAAGAGAATCAAGAACAGAGAGAAGGCAGCATACGCTGCCTTTTTTTTGTGCAGTGATACCTATAACCGGAACACCCAGCTGTTCAGAAAGTGCTGGAATATCAATTTGAATTTGTTTCTTAGCGGCTTCGTCCATAAAATTAATGCATACTACCACATTAGAAGTGATTTTCAGAATTTGAAGAACCAGAATCAGATTTCGTTCCAGACAGGTTCCATCGCATACAACCACCACTGCATCCGGCTTTTTTATGAATAGGAAATCCCGTGCAGCCTCTTCCTCCGCAGAATGGGGAAGGAGCGAATATGTACCGGGAAGATCTGTCATAAGATATGTATATGAATCACTTTGGCAGGTTCCCTGAGCGGTAGTAACGGTTTTTCCAATCCAGTTTCCGGTATGCTGTTTCATTCCGGTAAGTGCATTAAACAGAGTGCTTTTTCCAACATTGGGGTTACCGGCAAGGGCAATTGTTTTCGTAGGAAAAGAATTCATAGTATTATCCTTTCATAGGCTCAATTAAAATGTTTTGACAATCACTTTTTCGTATGGCAATTACAGCACCCCGGATAGAAAATGCAAGTGGATCTCCCAGAGGACTTTTACCCAGACAGGTAACTGATGTCTGCTCTATCAAGCCCAGATCCAACAATCGGCGCCGGATACTTCCGGTATCAATCAACTCTTTTATACGGGCGGTTTCACCCGGTTGTATATCGCATAGACAAAGGACATGGTTCATAGAAATATCTCCTTATAATACAATTTGGCAGGACAGATTTATTCCTGATATTATTTATAGTATGCAAAAATAAGCTGAATGCAACTAAAAAATATGTCGAAAAATGGTGATAATGTATAAAAACAATGGTGAATTTAGTACAATCTTAGAAAAATGATATAAATCAAAAAAAACTAGCATTGACAAAAATAGGCAAAATAAATAAAAATATAAGTGCGGGAAAGGGGAGTATAAAATTTTAAGGAGGAAAAGAAATGAGACAAAAAAGGAGAAGTTTTTATAGTCTGCTACTAGCATGGCTGATGCTTTGCTCGGTCGTTTTTGGAGGTATTCCGGGAACAACAATTCAGGCTGTAGCTGCGGAGGCATCTTCCGTAGCAGCTGTAGAGTCATCTACAACAGGGGCACAGGATGAGATACAGGATGGGGTCACGTTGCAGTGTTGGAACTGGTCTTATAACAACATAGCAGCGAATCTGGATGCGATTGCTGAACAGGGGTATACAGCAGTACAGACATCACCGATTCAGTTCTGTAAAGAATCTACAGTAGGAAAGACCGTTGGGGGACATTGGTGGGTGTATTATCAGCCGGCAGGATTTAACATTGATAATACCGGAACCAATGCGCTTGGAACAAAGGCAGATTTTCAAAATCTTTGTAAAAAAGCACATGAAAAAGGAATTAAAGTAATCGTAGACGTAGTAGCAAATCACTTAGGAAACCAAACCAAGAATGACCTTGCTTCAACTATTCCAAGTGATATTCGTAACGATTCCAGCTGCTGGCATGATATCAAAACCAATACGACGGATTATAAAAGCAGATATAATATTACTCAGTATTGCATGGATGGACTGCCAGATTTAAATACAGCAAATAGTAAAATTCAGAACTATGTACTTGGATTTTTAAAGGAATGTATTGATGCAGGAGCAGATGGATTCCGTTTCGATGCAGCAAAGCACATTGAAACACCAGATGATTCCGCATCCGGATGTGCAAGTAACTTCTGGCCAACAGTTATCAATGGTGCGAAATCTTATGCAAAATCCGCAAAAAACATTGATTTGTATTGCTATGGTGAAGTATTAGACAGCCCGGATACATCAGGAACACTTTCTGTTACATCCTATACAAAGTATATGAGCGTAACAGATAATCAGGCTGGAAATGCGTTGCGTAACTGTGTAAATGGAAGCAATGCATCCGGTGCAGCATCTTCTTATTATTATAAATCTGCTGCAGGAGCAGATAAATTAGTAATTTGGGCAGAATCACATGATACATATGCAGGCAATGACTCCTCTGGTGTATCCATAGGAAATATTAACAAAACATGGGCATTGGTAGCGGCACGCAGCGATGCAATGGGTCTTTATTTTGCGAGACCTTACAGCGGGTCAACTTCATTAGGAGCGGCAGACAAGACAGGATGGTCTTATGCGGAAGTAGGGGAAGTAAATAAATTCCACAATGCATTTGCAGGACAGAAGGAATATCTGGCATCCAGCGGAAGCATTGCTTACTGTGAAAGAGGTACATCCGGAGCAGTTCTTGTAAACTGTTCCGGAACTTCCCAGCAGGTAAGTGTAAAGGCAAACCGTATGGCGGCAGGTACTTATAAGGATCAGATTACTGGAAATACCTTTACCGTATCCAACGGAATGATTAGCGGACAGATTGGGAACACAGGAATTGCAGTTGTATATAATGTGGATAAAAAGCCACAGGCAACCATTACACCGGCTGGCGGAAAGTTCTCCACAGATACACTGGATGTAACACTTGGATTAACCAATGCTACCAGTGGAACGTATAAAGTAGGAACAGGATCTACACAGACCTATACAGGAACAAAAGTGATTACAATTGGATCAGATATGAAGATTGGTGAAAGTGTTCAAGTAGTTTTAACGGCTACCGATGGAAGCCAGACAACAACAGATCCTTACACTTTTACTAAGGTGGAAAAGTCTGAAAATACAGCATATATCAAACTGCCAGGTGGATGGTCTGAACCAGTATACTGCTATGCTTATGATTCAGCAACAGAGAAAGTAAATAATGGAACATGGCCAGGTGTAAAAATGACCAGTGTAGGAGATGGAATTTACAAATACGAAGTACCGGAAGAAATTGAGAATCCAAGAGTCGTTTTCTTCAGCAGTGCTACGAACCGTTATCCTTCCGATATGGAAAAAGGTCTTCTTTTATCCGGTTCTATGGTTTATAAAGATGGAAGCTGGTCAAGTTATGTATCAGAAGAGTATGGAACCGTAACCACAAAATATGTAGATGAAGCAGGTAATGAGCTGGCAGATGCAGTAACCACAAAAGGACTTGTGGGAAGCAGTTATGTAACAGCAGCAAATCCCATCAGCGGATATACATTAAAGAGCACGCCATCCAATGCGGCAGGACTTTATGTATCTGGAAATGTAACGGTTACTTATGTATATGAGAAGAGTGAGCAGGCACAGAACATTGCCCATATCGAATTGCCATCCGGCTGGGGAAATGAAGTATACTGCTATGCATATTCAGCAGATAATGAGTCTGTATGCAATGCAGCATGGCCAGGCGTAAAGATGACAAAGGTATCTGGAAATATCTATCAATATGAAGTATCTGATGATATCAGCAATCCTCAGGTTATCTTTAACGATAAAGTAAATCAGTATCCCGCATCTATGCAGAAGGGACTGTCCTTAAGCGGTTCTATGATTTATCAGAGTGGCCAGTGGAAAGCATATGAACAGGATGAATCTGCAAATGTTGCATATTTAAAAAATCTTTCCGGTTGGGGAAATGAAGTATACTGCTATGTATATTCAGCAGATAATGAGGCTGTAAACAATGGGGTATGGCCAGGTGTAAAGATGACGCTGGTATCAGGAGATGTCTATAAATATGAGGTACCTGAAAGTATCAGCAATCCACTGGTTGTTTTCACAGATGGAGTAAACCAGTATCCTGCATCCATGCAGAAGGGATTATCCTTGGATGGTCCTATGATTTATGCAGATGGAAGCTGGAGTGCTTATTAGAAGTAAAAAATAGAAAAGAACATAATTGTCGGAAGGCAGTTATGTTCTTTTTTTATCGAATGTGACATCTTTGTAAGCCAAAAGTCACTGGCCTGTCATTCTAAGAAACTACAATTAGAGTAAGAAATAGAAGGAGGCAGAAAGATGAAAAAAATAGCAGTTTTATTTGGAGGAGACTCCAGTGAATATGAGGTGTCGCTGGAATCAGCGTATGCAGTGATTAGTCATATAGATACAGAAAGGTATGAGCCGGTACTTATAGGAATCACCAGAGAGGGAAGATGGTATCTGTACCGGGGGGAAGTAGAAAAAATACGAGAAGATAGATGGTATTCGGAACAAGATTGTCAATCAGTAGCAGTATTGCCCGACAGCCAGAGGCATAGCCTTCTGGTATATGGTAAGGAAACACCGGAATACATCCCAGTAGATGGTGCGTTTCCAATACTTCATGGAAAGAACGGCGAAGATGGTACCGTTCAGGGCCTGCTGGAACTTGCGGGAATTCCAATAATTGGATGTAATGCCATAAGCTCTGCCATATGTATGGACAAGGAGATAGCCCACCGTCTAGCGGCATCCTTTGGGGTTAAGGTTCCCAAATCCCTGTTGCTTACAGAAAAGCAATGGAAGAAAGGCATTTCAGAAGACTATGGAGAAGGACTTGGCTTTCCCCTGTTTGTAAAGCCATTGCGTGCCGGTTCCTCTTTTGGTATCACAAAAGTGCAAAATTCCAATGAACTGCCGGAGGCGTTAGAGCATGCATTTGCCTATGACAAAGATGTGATTGTGGAAGAAGCAATCCAGGGGTTTGAAGTAGGATGTGCTGTTATGGGAACGGGTGAACTTACCATGGGTGAAGTAGATGAAATAGAATTGTCAAAAGGATTTTTTGATTATATTGAAAAGTACACCTTAAAAAGTTCTAAAATCTATGTGCCAGCCAGAATTTCGCCGGAAAAGGCAAAAGAGGTTAAACGGACGGCAGAAATAATTTACCGGGGATTGGGATGTGAATGCTTTGCAAGAGTGGGCATGTTTCTAACTCCCGAAGGAAAAATTTATTTTAATGAGATAAATACCATTCCGGGATTTACCTCTCACAGCCGGTATCCCAATATGATGAAAGAAGCCGGTATTTCATTTACAGAATTAGTACAAGGCTTGATAGAACAGGTGGTGGAATAGGTGAAATTGTTTTTAACGAAAGCGAATGTCTATGAAGGCAGCCTGATTTTGGTAAATCGGGAAAATCCCATAAAAACAAAAATGAAACAGGAGATATGGTGTGCGCCTTTTGACGGACAGAGAGAAATACGTATGGCAGAAGAAGCGGGCATGAGACTGCGGGAATTATTGATTACACTGCCGGAAATGAAAGCCATTACAGGGGTAAGCGGGTATCGTACCAAGGGGGAACAGGGGCAGATATTTGAAGATGCTCTAAAGGAACATGGAAGAAGCTTTACAGAGACTTATGTTGCCTTTCCGGGATGCAGTGAGCATCAGACCGGATATGCAATAGATATGGCAAAAAGGACAGAGGAGATAGATTTTATCTGCCCGGAGTTTCCGGATGAAGGAGTGTGCGGAATATTTCGGGAAAAGGCGGCAGACTATGGATTTATTGAACGTTACCCAGAGGATAAAAAAGGAATTACCGGCATTGGAGCAGAACCCTGGCATTTTCGCTATGTGGGGTTACCTCATTCCCGGATTATAAAAGAACAGGGAATGGTTTTGGAAGAATATGTAGAGTGGATAAAACAATTTTCAAAAGAAAACCCATATGTATGGCAGGAGCACAAAGTCTATTATATCAAAGGACAAGAAGAAACCAGTATGGAAATTCCAGATGGAGAAAGATACCATATCTCCGGAAATAACGTGGATGGATTTGTTATAGCACTGATAGGAGAAAATGATGAAAAAGGGAAATTCCAAAATTGATATTTTTCGTATGGTGGCTGCCGTTTTAATTGTAGCTATCCATACATCACCGCTGAAAACAGTAAATATAACACTGGACTATTTGTTTACTTATTGTATCGGAAGGATTGCAGTCCCCTTTTTTCTGATGGTGACCGGTTATTTTGTATTGGCCCCATATTACAGCGGAGAGGAAACGGCAGTAGAAAAGGTAAAGAACTATTTGATAAAAATTCTGTGTTTATATGGAATGTCAATCCTCCTATATCTTCCTGTTACCATATATGCAGGGCAGCTTCCAAAGAGTCCGGGAGCAGTGTTAAAAGAGCTGATATTTGACGGAACCTTTTATCATCTATGGTATCTTCCGGCGACTTTGCTGGGCTGTATCGTTGTCCTTATCATGATGAAATTATGTAAAAACAAATGGACAGGCAGGATTGCATTTATTTTATATATCATAGGTATGTTTGGTGACAGCTATTATGGAATTATCAGTGGCAATTTTATTTTAAAGAAAATATATGAAGGCATTTTTTTGACAAGCTCTTATACCAGAAATGGAATTTTTTATGTTCCTATATTTTTATGGATTGGAATTCAGATTGCACGAAGAGGAACGGTGTATTCAAAAAAAGCAGTGACAGCAGGGTTTTGTCTGTCTCTTGCCTTAATGATGGCAGAGGGATTTCTAACCTGGCACTTTAAGATACAAAAACATAACAGCATGTATCTGTTTCTGATTCCGGTAATGTTTTTCCTGTTTCGTCTGCTGGTGCAGGAAGAGGATGAAAATAGAGAGAAAAGAGATTTTAGTGGTTTTCGCTCTATATCTATGTGGATTTATATCATCCACCCCTTATGTATTATCGTGGTACGGGGATGTGCAAAGCTTACGAATCTCAACATTTTGGTAGAAAATTTCATGGTACATTATTTACTGGTATGTATCGTATCTGGGGCAGGTGCAGTATCTATAAACTGGATATGGAAAAAAGCAAGGAGGATAGCAGCATGTATCGGAAAGGAAGAGCGTGGATAGAACTTAGTCTCAGCAGTTTAAAATATAATACAGATCAGCTGAAACGGATGCTGCCTCCTTCCTGCAAATTAATGCCGGCAGTAAAGGCAAATGCCTATGGACATGGCGTAAGGATTATAGCAAGGGCATTGCAGAATATGGGAATCAAAGATTTTTGTGTGGCATCTGTGGAGGAGGGGGTGGAACTTAGAAATGCCGGAATCAAAGGAGAAATTTTGATTCTGGGATATACCCATCCAGAGCAGTTTGAGATATTGCGAAAGTATAGACTGATACAGACGGTGGTAGACAGTACATATGCAGAAAAGATGCAGCAGTATGGAAAGACATTTCAGGTACATATCGGCATTGATACAGGAATGCACAGATTAGGAGTGTTTTGGGAAGATATGGAGACAATCAGAGAAATGTGGAATTACAGCAATCTTCAAATCACAGGGGTGTTTTCTCATTTATGTGCAGCCGATGGAAAAAGTGAAAAGGAACAAAAGTATACCAGAAATCAGATTCAAAGGTTCCAATATGTGGCAGATGAACTTCAACGGGAAGGGAAGACTGGAATTTCCTATCACCTGCAGGGGAGTTACGGTATATTAAATTATCCGGAATGTGTATATGATTATGCAAGACCGGGGATTGCCCTTTATGGACTTTTCAGCCGTTTAGATGAAACAGCGGATATTGATCTGCGCCCGGTGCTTTCGCTGAAAACAAGGATAGAGTGTATAAAACAATTGAAAAAGGGAGAGTCAGCGGGATATGGCATGGCTTATACGGCTGCATCGGAACGAAAAATAGCTGTTTTATCCATCGGTTATGCAGACGGAATCCCAAGAGAAATAGCTGGAAAAGCATATGTATTATATAAAGGGAAAAAGCACCTATAATCGGAAGAATCTGTATGGATCAAATGCTTGTGGATGTTACAGAAATTTCGGAAATTTATAGTGGAGATGAAGTAGTATTAATTGGACAGTCCCATGGAGAGCGGATTCCAGCAGAGCTGTATGCAGAATGGACGGACAGCATTACAAATGAGGTGGTGAGCCGTTTGGGAGCAAGACTGGAACGGATAGCAGTATTTTAGAAAAGGGTTGCATTGTGAAGTGTGTTCTCCTATACTTTAAGAGACATAAAAGAAAGAGGGGAACTATAATGGTAAAATGATAATTTATTTGATAACAAAAATATGCAGCAGATTGATTCAAAAGGAAGTGTAAAGGTATTTGAGTATCAAAGGGATTTAAGTGTAACACCGGAGGACGCAGTTGGTCATTATTTTGCGGCAGAAATGAATATACGTAAACATCAGGTTCTGATTGAACTAAATGGTACACCGTGGACCGTACAGGCAGGCGCTATGCAGTGGACTGCTGGAGATGTTCAGCTGAGTTCGGGGATAAAGGGTGTAGGAGATTTTCTTGGAAAAGCGATTACATCAAGGGTGAGTAAGGAATCTGTATCTAAGCCGGAGTACAAAGGAAATGGTTTGCTGATGTTAGAACCTACCTTCAAACATATTATTCTGGTTGATGTGGAAGAATGGGGAAGTATCGTATTAGAAGATGGATTGTTTCTGGCATGTGAAGGAAACGTAGATCAGAAGATAGTAACCCGAAGCTCTTTTTCATCTGCGGCATTAGGTGGAGAAGGTCTTTTTAATCTGTCTCTTACAGGAAAAGGACTTGCAGTATTGGAAAGTCCGGTGCCAAGTGATGAGCTGATTGAGTTTGAATTACAGGATGACGAAGTTCGGATTGATGGAAATATGGCAATTGCGTGGAGTAATTCACTCAAATTTACAGTTGAAAAATCTTCTAAGAGCCTGCTTGGTTCTGCAGTATCCGGAGAAGGACTGGTAAATGTATATCGGGGAACCGGAAAGATTTTAATGGCACCTGTAGGCTAAATATAGAAAAAGTGGAAAAGGATTACTTCATACTGAAGTGTCCTTTTTATTTTGCGGGAAAATATGGCATGTACTGAGAATTGAAATAAGGCAGAGATTATGTTAAGATGAAAAATAGAATTTTTAAAGTAGAGGAACGAATATGTTACAGGATTTTGAATTAGAAAAAATAGTGGAGCCTCTTCTGGGGTGGTTTCGGAAGAATGCAAGAATACTGCCTTGGAGAGAAGAACCGGCGCCATACAGGGTCTGGGTATCGGAGATTATGCTGCAGCAGACCAGAGTAGAGGCAGTAAAGCCGTATTTTGAACGATTTACTCAGGCACTGCCAGATATAAAATCATTGGCAGAATGTGAGGAAGAAAAACTGCTGAAGCTCTGGGAGGGACTGGGGTATTATAATCGTGTGCGGAATATGCAGACAGCGGCCAAGACTGTTATGGAAGAATATGAAGGCCAACTTCCTGCAGATTATGATAAGCTTTTAACATTAAAAGGGATTGGAAGTTATACAGCAGGAGCCATTGCCTCCATTGCCTATAAAATACCTGTGCCGGCAGTGGATGGAAATGTACTTCGTGTTGTTTCAAGAGTAACCGGAGACCGCTCTGACATAATGAAGCAGTCGGTGAAGACAGAAATGGAACGGCAGCTAAAAGCTATTATGCCCCAAACAGAAGCCAGTGCATTTAATCAGGCGTTGATGGAATTGGGAGCAACGGTTTGTCTGCCCAATGGAGCACCTTTGTGTGAAAAATGTCCGTGGCAGGAATTTTGTGAAGCAAAGCGAAAAGACTGCTGGCAGGAAATTCCGGTAAAGAGCAAGGCAAAGCCCAGAAGGATAGAACAGAAAACGGTGTTTATTATTCGGGACGGAGAGAAAATTGTATTACATAAGCGCCCTTCCAAAGGATTGCTGGCGGGACTGTATGAATTTCCCAATACGTCAGGACATCTGTCGGAGGAAGAGGCGCTGGAATGGGTAAAGGAAAATCAGATTTCCCCCCTTCGTATCCAGAAACTGGAGGCGGCAAAGCATATTTTCTCCCATGTGGAATGGCATATGAACGGATATATGATAAGGGTGGATGAGCTTACTCAGGACAAAAGCGGAATGCTGTTTGTGGATGTAAAGGATTCGGAAGAGAATTATCCCATTCCGGCAGCTTTCAATGCCTATACGAAATATATGAAAATCAGACTTGGAAATGACCGGTTTGAGGAATAACAGAAGGAAAGAGTGCCACAAAATAACTAATTTATAGTTATTGAGTGACACTCTTTTCCTTCTATTTCTGTGAAAAAAGACGCTTTTTTACTTCGGCTAAATCCGGCATAGCAGGAATAGCACCTTTTTTTTCTACACATAAGCTGGCGGTGGCATTGGCGAACCTTACAAACTGTTCCAGATGATTTAGATTTACATTAGAGGGAAGCAAATTATATTGAATAAGCTGATATAAAAATCCCCCTAAAAAGGAATCTCCGGCGCCGGTGGTATCTACTACGTTTGAAGGGAAACTATCAATGATACAACTTCCACTTTTACATGCAGCATATGCACCCTTTTGGCCTAAGGTAATTAATACAATAGAGGGACCTAGGGTTAGGAGTGTGTTGGCGGCATCGGTAATGTTGTCATGACCTGTTAATAATCTTGTTTCTTCATCTGAAATTTTTATAATATCTGCAAAGGGAATCACACACTGCATCTGTGTGATGGCTTCTTTTTCAGAATTCCATAGAGGTGGGCGATAATTTGGGTCATAGGAAATAATACATCCGGCTCTTTGAGCAGTTTTTAGTGATGTCAAGGTGGCGGAACGCGCCGGTTCATCTGTCATAGAAAGGGATCCTACATGAAAAACTTTACTGTCTTCGATTAGTGCCGAATTAATTTCAGCGGAGGTCAGCATAGTATCTGCACCGGGTTTTCTGGCAAAAGAAAAATCACGCTCACCGGTTTCAGATAAAGAAACAAAAGCCAGCGTAGTAAAATAATCAGCATCTGTTATCAGACCCTGTGTAGAAATACCGGCGCTTTCTAAAGTAGTTCTTAGAAAATCACCGTGCATATCAGCACCAATTTTACCAATAAATGCAGTTTTAAGACCAAACTTGTTTAGTGCAGCAAGCACATTTGCAGGGGCCCCTCCCGGATTTTGTTCGAAAAGTTTGCAGCCATCCTCAGAGATGCCGGCAGGTGTAAAGTCTATCAATAATTCCCCCAATGATGTAACATCCATAGTTTTCACAATAATAATCCTCCTTTTCTTTTATTTACATCAAATTTTATCATGTATAAGAAATATGTCAATCGATTGTCATAAAAAACAATGTAAAAATCATAAAAATAATCATAAAAAGAGTTTGAAAAGAAAATAATAAACAATTTACCCAAAAGAAATTTGTAAAATGTAACAAATGCACAAAAACAATATAACAAACGGTTGACATATATTGGGGTGGGTGGTATCTTGTAAATATAAGCGAAGCTGAAAAAAATATGGTTCGAACCTTGCTTTGACAAGCTTATACTGTTCTGAAAATTTTAATTGTAAAAGGAGACCAACTATGAATAGTCAATAGAAAAATCAAATTTTTTTAATAAAGTT
>CAZUKR010000049.1:0-19080 GCA_964620885.1 uncultured Eubacterium sp. | reverse complement strand
AGTATCCATATGATGTTATCCACACTATTGATAGAAGTCTTGATGTTTCCCATAAAATCATCCGTAAAGGAAACAATTCCAAGATCAGATGCTTTGGATAAATACGTTTTCACTTCCTCTTCCGTATGAACATCCTTGATTACTGCATAAAACTGATTGTATTCCGGTGGTTCTCCAAAGGATTCTCCGTAGGCATGTTCTCCAATATACACATAGTTAAAGGTGTAGTTCTCCGTTATACCGGTAACGGTAACCTTATGTCCTTTGTCTTCTCCCAGATAAGATATCTCTAAGCTGCCGCCTACACCAATATCAAGATCCATTGCTAATTTTTCACTTACAATAACACTGTCATCTGTGAAAACATCATTTTTCTTTATACCGGAACCGGAAAAGGTTACATAGTCTGCAAAGACAGAACTGTTCTCAGGGGATACGATAAATACACTATAAGATTTATTCTCTTTCCCTTCCACCTCAGCTGATTTACGCATAACCTCTACATATCGTTCAAAGTATTCTTCATTTCCCATCATCTTCGTCAGCTCTTGGGAAGGTGTATCTTCATTAAATCCAACTGTTACATTATAATGGAAAATTGTACCGAATTGCTCATCTACAATACTTGTAACTGCATTTTTAGCTCCAAAGGCTGTAACTACCAGTGCTGTACAACCTACAATTCCCATCAGTGTCATTACCAGCCGCCTTTTATTCAATCCAAGATTTCGTACGGTAACCTTCTTCGTAAAGGACAGTCTGTTCCAGATGGGTTTTATATTTTCCAAAAATACTCTCTGTCCGCTTTTTGGTGCTTTGGGACGCATTAAGCTTGCCGGAGATTCTGCCAATGTCTTTTTCACGGAAACTCCGGTAGCAAGACATATGATTGATGTGGTGGAAGCAATGGATAAAGCCGCAATATCAAAATAAATTTCCGGAGTCATATCTGGCAGTGCAAACACCATCCCGTATGCATCCCAAACCATTGTCGGTATCAGCCAGAACCCAAACAGCACACCTGCTACACTGCCAATGATGCTGGCACCTGCTGCATAACTCAAATATCGTCCCGCAATTCTTCCGTTGGAGTACCCCAGTGCTTTAAAGGTTCCAATCAGGGTTCTGTCTTCATCCACCATACGTGCCATGGTGGTCAGGCAGACCAGAGCTGCCACCATAAAGAAAATCACAGGGAACACGGAAGATAACTCCTGCATTTTAGTTATAGTATCATAGTAGTTTACAAAAGATTCATTTCTGTTTCTATCCAAAACATACCAATGAGGTTCTCCTAAATCCTTCAACTCCTGCTTGGCATCTCTAATTTCTTGTTTGGCATCCGCAAGCTGCTGTAAGGCATCCGTCTTGCCCTCTTCAAACTCCTGCTGTTTCTCTGTCAGTTCCCTTTCACCTTTTTCTATCTCCTTTGCTGCATCATCTAATTCTGCCTTTGCATCAGCAAATTTACGGTCTGCTTCCTTCTTTTGGTTGTTAAACAAGGCAAGTCCCTGGGTATAATCGGCCCTTCCGGAAGCTATTGTTTCTTCTGCTTCCTTTAATTGGACTCCGGCATTTTCCATTTCTGCCGCCTTCTCCTGATAGACCGTTTCACCTTCCTCCAGCTTTTTTACCTCTTCCGCAAGTTTTAATTTACCGCTGTCCAATTCTTCTATGGCATTATTGTAGCTCTGCCATCCCTGCTCTATCTGTGTTTTAGCGGCTACCAGCTCAGATAGCTTCCCGTACATTTCACTTAATTGTACAACGTTTGCATCCATGGCCTCCAATTGCTGATACAATGCCTGTGCCGCTGGATTATCTGATCCCACCTGTTCCACCAATTTTTGATATTGCTCCTCCAGTATATGATACTGACGAATAAGTTCATCCAGCCTTTCCTTCATATACGGAAGGTACGCTTCTACCTGCTCCACGGTCATCCCGATTTCACTCTCAATGGTACCTGCTGCTATATCAAAGTTTTGCTGAGCGGTATCCAGCTCTCCCTTTTTTTCTGCCAGTGTACCCTCTGCCTCATTTATTTCATCCCACGCATCATTATAAGCACTCCATCCGTTATCTAATTCTGCGCGTGCATTGCTTAACTGTCTTTCTCCCTCTGCAAATGCCGCTTTTTGCGTAGAAATTGTCTCTTCTGCCTCTTCAATCCGGGCAAGGGCAGAATCCAGCTCTTCTTTGGCACTGCTTAGCTGTTTCTCTGCATCGGCTTTTTGTCTTGTATATTCTTCCAGACCGTCCTGATAAGATTCCTTTGCCTCTGGAATCTTTTCTATCCCCTCTTCCAGCTGTTCCTGGGCATCTGCAAGCTCTGTATTTACTTTCTCTTCTGATTCTTCATATTCCTTCTGACCATCGATAATATCTGACTTAATTGTATTATAACGAATTTCTTCCCGTTCAGCGGCAAGATCCTTAAGCTCTTTTATCACAGGACTTGTCCCATCAAAATATTCGTCTGTAAATGTATTCCGCTCCTTCGCCCCTTCGATGGTAACATAAAGGTCTGTATATCCATCTACAATAAAATTCTTTTCGGGAACGTAAAGCACATAATCTATCATTCCATTACCAATGGAAGTACTTCCCTGCATAAAGGAAATATAATAAGCTGATTCCGCAACGCCTGTCACGGTATAGGTGGTTTTATCCAGAGTATCCCCAATGGCAGAATTCGATGATTTATTCAGGGTAATGGTACTGCCTACTGATATATTCTTCAACCCTACCGTGGGAAGAACGATTACCACCTCATTTTCACGAGCGGGCCACTTACCTTCCAAAAGATCGAGACGATTAATATAAGTGTCCTTCTTCTTGCTGTCAGGCAGACTATTCAAACGAAAGGTGTAGTCTTTATCTTCCACTGTGCCAATGGCATCGATTGTATAACCCGCCATAACACTGCCCACCCCCTCCGTATCTCCAATGGCCTGTACATCCTCTTTGGTAAACCCAAATGTGGAAAGTATACGGGCATCCATTACATTTTGTTTATCATAATAAGTATCTCCAGCCCGCCGCATGTTGGGTGATACTGCTACCAGCCCTGCAAATACACATGCACCCAAAAAAGAGATTAGAATAAGTGACACAAATCGAATGATACTTTTTTTTACTGCTCTTCGTGAGCTCTTTCTAAAAGCATTGTTCATTACCACTCAATCCTTTCTGCCGGTATAGGATTCTGATTGATTTTTATATCCGAAACCACTCCATTATTTATCCGGATAACACGATTCCCCATTTCCTCAAAGGCCGAGTTATGGGTGATGATTACGATTGTTTTCTTGTTTTCCCAACAAGTATTCTGTAATAATTTTAAAATATTTTTCCCCGTAGCATAATCCAAAGCTCCTGTAGGTTCATCACACAGAAGTAATTTGGGATTTTTAGCCAGCGCCCGGGCAATGGCTACACGTTGCTGCTCTCCACCGGAAAGCTGAGAGGGAAAGTTATTCAGACGCTCTGCCAGACCTACATCCGTCAGACATTTTGTTGCATCCAGCGGATTTTTGCAAATCTGTGCAGCCAATTCGACATTTTCAAGAGCTGTTAAATTCTGCACCAGATTATAAAATTGAAACACAAACCCAATCTCTTCTCTCCGATACTGAATCAGCTGTTTCCGGTTATATCTGCTTATTTCTGCCCCATCCAGGAAAATATCTCCAGATGTACAGGTATCCATACCTCCCAGCATGTTCAATACCGTTGTTTTGCCTGCCCCGGATGGACCTACAACAATCACCATTTCTCCTTCTTCAATGGCAAAATCAACTCCCTTGACCGCTGCTACCTCCACCTCTCCACTTTGGTATACCTTGTGTACTTCTTTAAATTCAACGAATGCCATTATGAAAGGCCCCTTTCTCTTTTGATTTCCTATATATTTATAGTAGCATCTTCTTACCAAAACAACAATATACAATCCCTGAGAACACCACATAATATATTGACAATCACTACTCTACAACTTAAAATAATTATGAAGTACCTTTTATTTTAACCAAAGAACCTAAGGAGGATTCATTATGGAAAAAGAACGTAATAATCGCCTTCGGCATGTGGAAAAAATTGTGCAGAGTTTATTGCTGTTTATACTGATTATATTAATATTTGCAATGATGCTGAGTGTGAAAAAAATTCAGGGAACCGCCCGGATTGTCAACTATACGGGCATTGTCCGGGGTGCCACCCAGCGGCTGGTAAAATTGGAAATCACAGGATATGAACGCCAGTATCTTATAAACTATCTAGATTATATTCTTATCTCTCTTCAACATGGCGATAATCAATACCAACTGGTAAAACTGGAGGATGCAGATTATCAGGAAAGTCTTTCCAATCAACTGGAATACTGGGAGAAACTGAAAGATGAAATCACCAACGTTCGGTCTGTGGGATATGAAAACACTGATATCGTGGAAATAAGCGAAAAATATTATTATTTTGCTGACAAAACAGTCAGCGCAGCGGAACAGTATTCGGAGGAATGCGCGTCCCATATCAGCACGATTGAACTCATGTCCATTATATGTATTGTGGGTATTGTTGCTATTCTTTTAAAACATTCTATTATAGAAGTCCAGATGGCCAAAGCCAATAAAGCCCTTAAAAAAAAGGCCTACATCGATATCTACACAGGCCTTCCCAATAGAAGCCGCTGTGAGGAGATTCTAAACAACTCTAAACCTGTCACCGACTCTGTCTGCTGTATCATGTTTGATTTAAATAACTTAAAAGCTGTTAATGACTCTCTGGGGCATATGGCGGGGGACACTATGATTCTGAACTTTGCTCATATTTTACAAGCTGTTATTCCAAAAACTGATTTTGTGGGACGTTACGGCGGTGATGAATTTATAGCTGTTCTTACAGATACGGATGAAAAACGTGTGAACGCTATTCTGAATACGATGAATGCCATAATTGCCCAATCTAACCTTGCCAATCCTGATATACCTTTAAGCTATGCCTGTGGATACGCCTTCCCTGACCAGTTTAGCGGCGACAGTCTTAAATCACTTCTGGAAAAAGCAGATTATAATATGTATCAGAACAAACGTGAAATGAAGGAAGGGAGAACGTGATTGAACTGCTCCCCGTAAGTTAGAGCTTTATGTGTAACTTACGGAGGACAGTTCAGTCACGTTCTCTTTCTTATCCTTTTCGTACTCCCATTATTTTTAAAAACCGTACTTTTTCATAGACATAAGTACTCAAAGGCCGCATATAAGCATCCAGAGTATGGGCGGCTAAATATATTTCATTCCCATCAACTGCCACCACCACCGGGCTGTGATAAAACTGACCCATATATTTACCTAACTGCACAATATCCCCCGGTTCTATTTGAGACCGATCTGTTTCTTCTGCAAAGGGACCTGCTCCTTTATTGCCGGTTAAAAAATTATATAGATACGGAACCCCCGTCCAGGATGCTGTACGGTTGTTGCCGCTGTAATAGTACCAGCCATAAACCGGCTTATGATTCATAACTCCGCTTCCTGCATAAATGCACTGGGACGCAAAGTTTGTACAATCCCCACCCATCTTATCAAAATTAAGATAGGCCGGATTCCGTTTAAACGCCCATTTTGCTGCATAATCTACTGCCGCCTGTCTATTATATGATTCTATGCGCACATATCTCACCCAGATATCTTTTATTCATCATATGCCTGTGAGAAGCCTTTGGTTCTCTCTTTAGAAGATTATTTATTTTTATCCCAATCTTGTAAAATTTATGATAGAATTGTAATATATACACATATAAAACCGATTTAACAGAAAAAAATCATAGGGAGAGGAAAGGATGGAAAAATTTATACGATATTTTAAAAGAAAGAGTAAAGAAGACCATGACCAGTTGCCCGAAGCCTTAGCACGTCAGAGGAGCAGAGTTGATTTTCAGGTTTCATGTCTGACTGCAGTGGTTGTTATTATTTCCTGCTATTTAATATTTTTTTTAAACTATTATTTCTCCTATAGAAGTATGATTGGAGATCTTCAGGATCGTGCTCTCAATATTCATGATTTTTTGGAAAGTTCTATTGATAATGATACTTTTTTAGAATTGAATTCCAGAGAGGATTCAAGCACATCAACGTATCAGAATGCTAAGAAACTTCTGGAAGAAACTAAACATGCCTCCGGAGTTCGCTATCTTTATACTGCCAAGAAAAAGGATAATGGGGATTTTATTTACGTAGTGGATGGTCTGGCAGAGGACAGCTTTGACTTTCGCTACATTGGTGACCTTATCGAACCGGAATGCATTCCGGATATGACAAACGCACTCAACGGTCAGGTAGTGCTCCCCCAGGAAATCAACAAAACTACCTGGGGACCTATATTTATTACATATTTCCCCATGCACCATGGTGACGAGATTGTTGGCGTACTAGGGATTGAATTTGATGCGGAGCGTCAATATGGCAGCTTTCGCACTATGACTATATTAACACCAATTGTTATCATTATTTTTTGCCTGGTGGCTGCATTTATTGCCCTTAAATGGTTCCGGCGGATTTCCAATCCTTCCTACCGGGATATTGCCAGCATTGACTTTTTAACGGGTTTAAAGAATCGAAACTCCTTTGAAATTGATTTGAATAATCTTGCCCAACAGTCCAACCTGCTTTCTATCGGAATATTATCTTTAGACTTAGATGGTTTAAAACTGGTAAATGATACGTACGGGCATGAGATGGGGGATTACTATATTAAGCTGGGATGCAAAATCGTTCAGAAAAATATTTCTCCCGAAGATGCTTTTTACAGAATGGGTGGGGATGAATTTTCCGTAGTTTTGAAAAACAAAACAGCGGAACAAATAGAAGAAATACAAAATTTAATAAAAAAACAGCAAGCTGAAATCAGTAAAAACCAGATGTTTTCCATTCGTATTTCCATGGGATACGCTCAATTTAATCCCGATCTGGATAAGACACTGTTTGATACCTTAAAGCGTGCGGATGCTGTTATGTATGAGTGTAAAAAAAGGGGAAAGGCGGAACGAAAGAAGGCCTCTACAAAGACTCCTTAAAGAACAAAGGAGTTATTAGAAAATTTACTTTAGTTGAAGCCAATACTTAATATTTGATTCTCATATTATATTACCCTCTTTAGCTTTTTTGTCGAAATATTTGAGATTTTTATCAATAAAAACAAATTTTATAAGACAATAAATTGCGATAAGACAAAATAACAAACCTAAATTTATTAACCCGTTTGATCTAATTTCCACTTGTGTTTTTTTTATTCCTTCCAAAACATAGCTATTTAGCCAAGGATATATCAGATACTCATATAATATTAGTAATACATTATACAACATATGCAAACCAATAATCTCTTTTAATGAAAAAACGTTCATATATCGTTTCATTAATACATATCCCAAAAAAAATGACATTATAACTCTTGCAATGCCGACATGAGCTATAGCAAAAAGAATACTAGATAAATAAACAATAAAATTCTTGGATTTATTTTCAAAGTATACAACAAAAAGATTTCTATAGTAGAGTTCTTCAAGGATGGCTGGAATTACTCCATATACGACACATAACAATATAATAGAACCTATACTTACTTGTTCTAAAAACATAATGTGTTCATATTCCCCGTTACCGCTAAAATAAATCTTACTTATACTATTTGTAAATAAAATATATGCCATTACCAAAAACAGAATATCAAAAATCCCTTGTATAATATATTTTTTTCTATTTTATTAACCAACAAATTTTTAACCTCTTTTTGAGGCATTAACAAAAACCATGCGCTAGCAATTAAAACTAATTGCTCCACAAATACTAATATATTCTCATTATAATTAAAATATTCCGCAGATTTCCAAAAGATATATGGCAAAGCAAACCTATTGGTAATCATTAAAATAATATAAGAAGCTATATATTTCCAACCTTTTTTCATTATTTTATTCCTTCTTCTTTGTTTGATTCAATTGTCCTAAAATATCTTTTTTAGTCAAAATTTCATCGGAAAAATTAATGTGTGTGTGGGTTAATATTTCATATTCATGTCCTTGATATTCATATTTAATAATCGGTCGAATAGAAATATTTCTATTTGCTAATGGCATATTAATATTTAAACGCGTATCAATTTCTTCTCCCGGAGGTACTATAATATTTAGCCCTGATTCACCACAGTAAGTCTCACCATCTGCTAGTATATTATAATAAACTTCTTTCACAACTAATGGTTCCGAGGTACCATTTTGCATAATAATACTATAGCTCTCTCCATCAACTGAATTAATCGTTGATAAAATATCTATTCCTTGAGGATTATCCGATTCCAACTTAGTAATCGAGTCAACAATTATATTTCCTATTGAAAGTTGTACCTTCTCCACATTATTCTCTAAGCATAACTCTTTCAAAATCATTCTCTCACTCGAAGATACCTTTATTGAGAAATTCAATGTATATACTTTATACAAATTAGTACTATTTTCATCTTTTTCTTTTATTTCGAATTGCTCAATAGGAATTTCCTTATAATTATCAGTAATTATCCAGCAAACAACATCAGATTCCAAAATTTTTTTCGTATCAACCAATAATAATTCAACACTTAGCATTTCATCTTTATATAATGCATGATATTGTTCTGTTTCCATAACCAGTATTTTATTTTTTAATAAAGCATTTTCCTTTTGAAGCATTTCATTAGATGTCCAAAAGCAATACCCCCCCATCACTAAACATAACACACTAAAACATACTACTATTTTCTTTCCCGTTATTTTCATTTTTTTCAACATTCCTTTCGCTTCGCTCAAGGCACAAACAAATAATGAAAAAGTTGTGCCCACCCTCCAGTTGGTTTATAATTGTTACAAGAATAGCAGCACACTACAGAGCACGGGAGGAGGAGTGGCGAATTATATTTTCGACCCCGCATTTTTATATGTGCCATCGACCTTACAAGCACAAACAAGTGGAACATTAAGCTCTTCTGAAAAGAACCGGATTCAAAACTGCATGACTTGAAGTCTTTGCAGCTATCTCTGCATATAAAATCGAAACCGTTCAAGCTAAGAAGCTTGCTCTTGCCAGATCTTACCTCGAATACTTAGAAAGTATGATTATACAGACAGAGGTTGAATTATATGTTTGTATCAAGCCTTACTGGCAGTTTGTAGAGCTCATTGCTGCACTTCCTGGTATATCTGAAATCAGTGCTACTATTATTCTGGCCAAAATCGGTGTAAACATGGATGTTTTTGATGATGCCAAGCATCTTTGCTCATGGTGCGGACATTCTCCTTCTAATAATGAATCTGCCGGAAAAAAGAAATCCATTTATGCCTATCTTGAATCGAGAGGATATGATTCTTCTCTATTGGTACACAACAACGATAAGTAATCGCTTTATTCCATAATTTATTTTTTTCCGGGGTAAATACCCTTAGTTTAGTCGGTCTAAAATCTGTTTTCTTTTTCACTCTTACCTCTTCGATCATATAATAAAGAACTAAATTAACATAAAAATACCTCAAAAGCCATTAACTGTAAAAGCATTAATAGATACCACTTCTAGTCTTAGCATCTATTAATGCTTAATACCTAATTAACTTTTGAGGTGCTTTTTACATTATCATCTTAAAAAATAAGTTCTGGGAATTTTCTAGTTACTTTACTTGTATAAGTCTTTGACTTCCCAGAATTATACCAGCCTTTTTTCTTTGTATAATGCTGCAATTGTCTATCATGATTATATGTATATACTTTTTTGACATCTCTACTATAAACAGTTCTTGAAGATTTTGCTGGTATAGTGCCAGAAATTGAAATTGTGGTACTCGTACTGTAGGATAGTGCCCCCCCAATGGAAGCTGTTACCTCAGTCTTTAATGCTGTTTTAGGTATAGAGAATGATAAAGAATAAGTACTTGTCTTCGTCTTTGTTCTAGACAAGGTTCCCGTTGCTGCCTTTTTAGATGTATTCGTAAGTTTACCCTCTGCTACTTTAGATTCATTTGTTGACTTTGTTGACTTTAAGCTTGTTTTAATTTTAAAACGTTTAATTTTGGTACTAAAAGAATCGGAAAATATGCTCTGATAATGGGTTGTTGAACCAATAGGTACTTGAATATCCAATCCTCTCATAGTCCCCCCTAATGAAATCATTGAACATAATGCCAGACCCACTAATAATAACTTTATCTTTTTCATATTCATATATACTTTTATCCTTTCCATGTTTTAACCAAATAGTTAATATTACGAAATTATTGTATTTTTTACGTCCCATGTATCAATAATAATGTCCCCTTCCTTAAGTTTTACCCCGATTCTTTTATTCTCTTTACGGATTCCTGGGATTATATTAAGGTAAAATAATATATTGAAAACTTATTTATCGGAGGGATTATATGGGTACAGAAATCATCTTGGAGCTCCAAAGCTTCTATCCAGTAGATTTAAATGTTGTTAATACTAGCCAAACGGACAGCGAGATCACTATCAATATGCTTGCACATTCTAAAAGCTGTCCCTGCCCCAAATGCCGGTGGAAGTCCAAACATCTGAAAATTATCTTCAAAATCCAGGGTGTCTAGCGGTTCAAACAACGTTATGCCGGTTTAACTATAGCGGAACTGCTAAAAGTAGTCTGAAATATTGATATCCATATCTGCCCCGATTGCGGACATGCCACTATGCAGCCACTTGGAAAGTGCTATGTTTCTTATGGCTAAAGCTATTATCATTTCATACTGCTTTTTTTAGTTCTACCTCTGGAAGGTCTATGAAGTATACCCAAAAATAAATGTGGTAGTCAAAAGTGCCGCTATTTTAGCTGTAATTGACTCCTAAAGTCCACATTTATACAAAAGGTTATCGTGGTAAGCAGACCGCCGCTTATGATTATATGAATAAAGTCATAACACGGTTTCAGATAGATGTTGCAGTATATAAAAGTTCTACTGTAGAATCAATCCAGAAGAAAAAAGAACTTTAAAGGTATGACCACTTGTCAAGGAGCGGTGTATTCCGTTTTCTAACGGATAATTTTGGAAGAACCCGAAATCAACGGAATTAAACAAGGTATGTTTATTCGTGGAGAAAATATACATAATCCAGTAATATTATGCCTGCATGGTGGACCTGGGTACCATTTTATATCCTTCAAGGAAATTATGATTATATGGTATCTCAAGTACTTGCAGAAGAATATCTTGAAATTATAGACGCACCTAAAAAAGTTTTTCCCTATAGAAATTTAGCAAAGTTAAAGCCATAAACTGAATCAAAATAACAAAAGGTTATTGCTGATCAGCATACGCTGGAGCAATAACCTTTTCTCATTTCCTGCCAAAAATAGACGCATTAAGAGTCATTTAATTTAAATTTATTTTTTTTCTCTAAATACATTCTCTTATCCGCTTTTGATATTACTTCATCAATAGAATCTGTTTCTGATGAATACTCTGCAACACCCCTGCTGAATGTAATATATATTTCTTCATTTTTATCTGTAATGATGGGAGCCTCAAACTCTTTATAAATTTTTCCCCAAAACGAATCCATCTGCTCTTCACATAATAGGTCTGAAGTACATACAACTATAAACTCATCACCGCCAATACGTGCAAATAAATGACTGCTGGTAAGATATGACCCCACCCTGCGTGCAAATTCATATAATACCAAATCTCCGGTAGTATGACCGTATTTATCATTAATATCTTTAAATTTGTTTAAATCCAAATAATAAAACCGCATTTTCCTTTTGGACTTTATTAAGTTATTAAGTTCATAAAACAAACCCTTTCTATTTAGGATTTTAGTTAAATGATCATAATGAACCAACACTTCCAATTTCTTCTTAACCAGAATCAATTGGACATTTTTTTTGACTATCACGGACACCATAGTGCTTATAGCAAAAGAAAGAAATATGTATATCCAGGTTTCACGATATTGATACCATCTTGGGATTGGCGACAAACGCAGGAACCATTCTGCATTTAAAACCTTAATACTCCGATCTATATAATTGCTGTCTTCTCCAATTGTTCCATTTGAATCGATAACTTCTCTCTCTTTTGAATCAACATTAATGTGCCACAATTCATAAATATAGCCTCGCTTAGCCAGGGATTCCAACCCCGCACTTTCCAAAATCTCCGGATATTTCAGAGTAATGGCAACGAGGCCCCATAAATAGCTGCTGCCATTTTCATCCGTCAGAATAACCGGTAAGCGGCCGCTGATTGCCTTATCCCCAACAACAGTCGTAAACGGCCCCGCTAAAAGCAGTTCCTCCGTTATTGCCGCAAGAACAGCTTCACGATTACCCTCAGATGTATTTTCATAATAATCCAGACCTATCACCTGACGATTCTCTTCTGTATCCGGATAAATCTGTGTTACAACACAATCCGGTGCTATGATAAGATTTCTAATATAGTCATTATTAACAATGGCTGCCGCATAATCTTCAATTCCCTCCACATTTCCTTTGTTCCGCTCTATATAAGATTCTACGGTGTACAATTGATTCACGGGAAGGGAAACTGCCTCACCTATTTTAGCACTCTTATCTGTAATTAAATGCTCTAAACTTATTTCATCTTTGGCTATACGATTACTAATAGCAGGAATAATCAACAGCAGACAAATGGCAGCTGTTGAAAGAAAACCAAATACAACCCAGATATATGACTTCTTTGTCATTGAAAACCACCCTTTTCAAATGTTGAACAATATCTATTTATATAAAATATTACTTGATTTACAACTACATTTCAATGACTTCTTTATAAAAGAGGAAAAAGAACACCAATGGGCCTTGTAATCTCATCCGTGTTCTCCTCTTATTATACTTAAACTTCTTTTGCTTTCCGTAAAAATTTAGGCGGCCTATTCATAAGGATAATGGCAATACATACCAAAGCCAGTCCAATTGCAAGAGGCATTGTAAAACGCTCACCTAAGAGAACGGCTAATAAGCTTCCGGAGATAGGCATAATAAATTTATATACCGTAATCTCACCTAAGTTAGCGTACTGTGCACACCAATACCATAAGCTGAAAGGAATTGCTGAGGCTGCCGCTAAGATAACCAGCATGGTTACACCCAAAGGAGTCCATCTGATTGCATCTAAACGTCCACCCATTCCGAGGCCAATCACAAATAATACGATGGAACCAAATATCAGATTCCAGCCGGTCATAACAAAAGAATTCAATGTAGAACCGATTTTCTTAGCAAACATTGTTGCTAATGCTGCAATCAAACCATACATCAGCATAAATCCCTCTCCAATAATGGAGAAGCTGAATAAATCTTGAATGGTTTTTCCACCGGTCAGCTGAGAAATAATCAGGCCAGCAAATCCAATTACAAGAGCAAAAATCTTAACACCATTGAGCTTATCATTTTTGTAAGCAAAATGGGCAAGTAATGCTGCAAAGAAAATAGTTGACTGTACCAATATGGTTGAATTAATAGTGGATGTAATATTAACGTTACCTATATTAAAGAAAAAGTATGCAGCAGTGGTAGATAAAAGACCCATCAAAAGCACTTCGCCCCACTGACGTTTTGTTACTTTAAAAATATTCTGCTTGATAAACATGGCAAAAATCAATGTCATAATTCCAGCAATAAAGAAACGAATACTAATTGTTGCAATAACCTGTCCTAAATAGTTCTCACCTAATGCTTCCTTGGAAATATTCATTTCTGTATTCATTACCTTGATTAACTTAAATGGCGTTCCCCATATTACGTTTGTGACGATTGCAGCAATCGCCAGCGTCAAGGCACTTGGGGCTGCCTTTTTAATTTGTTCGTTCATAGTTTCCTCCTAAAAAACACAATGTTTTTTATATTATTATTTACTCATTTGCTTGGACTTATCTACACAAGCTTTCACACCTGAAATTACTGCACTTCGCATTCCCTGTTTTTCCAGTTCACATACTGCTGCAATGGTGGTTCCTCCCGGTGAACAAACCTGATCTTTCAACTCTCCCGGATGCATTCCTGTATCCAGAACCATTTTAGCTGCTCCTAATACCGCCTGAGCTGCAAAATGATAACTTTGTGCACGAGGCATTCCCTCTGCAACTGCTGCATCAGACATGGCTTCAATAAACATGTATACATATGCTGGTGAAGAACCGCTGATTCCAGTTACTACATCCATCATAGATTCTGGAACAATTTCCATCTGTCCAATACTTGCCAGTATATTTAAAATGTCCTTCATTTCTTCTTCTGTTACCATCTTATTCGGGCATACTGCTGTCATCCCTTCCCCTACCAGAGCCGGCGTGTTTGGCATAGTACGAACCACCTTAATATCACGCTGAAACAAAGACTCAATTGTAGCGATACGCTGACCTGCAGCAATCATAACAATAATTACACTTTCTTTTACATTTTCTTTTATCTGTTCAATAACAGCAGGATAAATGTGTGGTTTAACTGCTAAAAACAAAATATCTGCTTCTGCTGCAACTTTAAGATTGTCCTGTGTAGTGCGAATGCCGTATTTCGTTTCAAGGCTATCAAGAGAAGCCTGAATCAAATCAGATGCAATAATGCCTTCCGGCTGTACCAAACCTGACTGAATTACTCCTCCAATTATTGCACTACCCATGTTTCCGCTTCCGATAAAACCAATTATTTTGTTCATTGGAACCTCCTTGATATATTGTTATTTTTTTAACATATTTGTATAATATAATTATAATGAATTTATTGTAATAAAAAAATAGGGGTGTTATAATACAAAAAGTAGGTTATTTTAAGGTGGTGGATTATGTTTGAACAAGCAAAAGCCCATATGAGCGGCGCATTTGACTTTTTAGATACACTAGATTGTTATATCGGTGAGGAAACATGGATGGTTCAGGAAATTGAAAGCTTTGGTAATAATTCTGAACGTCAGATTGCCGCACTTGTCTGCCAAAATATCAAACAGCCTCTTACCTATGATGCTCGATACATCCGCATCTTATACGCATTAAGCGGTGAAATGGAGCTTCATATCGACAATAAAGTTTTGAAATATAGTGCAGGCTGTTTAATTATGGCAAATGAATGGACAAAAACGAATTATTTACAGACCTCCGGTAATATGGAAGTTGTGTCCTTTTTATTGAAAAAGGAATATTTTACCGATGACTTATTAAGTCAGCTGGCGGATGATTCACTGATGTACCGTTTTTTTGTCGAAAACGTAAAGTCTGATACGGAGAAAAGTAATTTCTTTGTATTTCAATTTGAGCCAAATCAGGATATTCATTTTTTTGTGATGCTTTTACTAAAGCAGGTAGTAAAAATGCGGTATAAAAACAACCACATTACAAAAAGTGCCTTTATTTTATTGGTTTCGGAGATAAGCACTCTGGCAGACAAGCATCTGCAGCTAAAGGATTCTACACTCTCTTCCAGCATCCTTATATTTGAGATTCTATCGGATATCAAGCAGTATTATAGGACTATAACGCTGCAATTTCTTGCAGAAAAATATTCTTTTCACCCTAATTATCTGTCCAGTATTATTAAGGAAGAAACAGGACATACCTTTTCCGAACTGGTACAGGCCAACCGTCTGCAAAGTGCCTCCCGCTATCTGAAGCAGACCAGCCTGACGATTCAGGAAATCATTGAGGAGGTAGGATATACCGATAAGACTTATTTTTTCAATCTGTTTAAAAAGGAATTTGGTGTTACACCCAAGCAGTATCGGTTAAAGGAGAAAGACGGAGGGCAATAAAGGGAAGTGCTTATGATACATTTTGGAAGTTATGCTATTCTCCAAAAAAATAACATAATTTCCAGAATCAATATGCTGTTTCAGCAGTTCTTCTACTTTTTCCCGTTCCTCCCACTCTTCTCCGGTATCATAATCTTCTATTAAAAGAAGAACCGGGTTACCTAAAAATGATACAATATATCGAATTGCCTTTTGTTTTTCCTTCGGTAAATCTGTCAGAGGCATATCCCGGAAATGTATCAGTTGGAATTCTGTCAACATTTTTTCCATACGTTCCATATATTGTGCATCAAATTTTTTTCTTAAAATGCCATACATTTTTATAAATTCCAGCACACTTAATCTGGTCTCTATGTTTGTTTTAGGGATTACATCCATATTCTGTAGATATTTATTATGATGATCTTGAATACTTATACCATCCAATCTAATATCCCCAAAAAACCTCCTTTTCCCGCATAGAATTTCTAAAAACATTTGTTTTTTTTCTTCTTTATCACAAACAATTTTCATTGCCTTCCCTTTTTCGATACAGGCGGAAAATAGAAGGGGGAGCTCTTCATCATGTATGTCTATTTTGAGCATATACTTTTTTTTATCCATATTTTGATTTTATCCTTTCTTGACAAATCTCCCTTATCTGGACTATTATTAGTATCAGTATAATAAATAAAGGGAAAAGGGGAGTTCTCATGCATTTATTCGTTTCAACGTTGCTTAATTATGTGCCAATGTGCCTTGACTGCTATATTATATATCGTCTTTTAGGGTATACTCTTACCTATAAACATACTATCAGATACCGCTTTTTCAGCGTACTTCCCATTTTATTTATATCCATCCTGCGTTATCATCTTGCCATGACCAGTTTAATTGAAAATCCTATTTTCAGTATCTGTGATACCGTATTTCTATATATGGCTATTTTTTCCTGCAGTATATTCTTTTACAAGAATTCTATTACTACAAAAATCTTATGGACTGTCATTTCGCTATTAATACTGGTATTGGGTGAAGTAACTATTTTTATGTTCTTAAATATTTTACATATACAAACCTCTGATATTTTGCAGAATGAACAGCTGTATATCATAGTGGCAGTCGCAACTAAAATTGTTGCCTTACTCATTGCAGAACTGGTGGGACGATTCAAGCAGAAAACACTAATGATTCCCCGGTATGCCAAGTTTGAAATCTGCGGTATTATTGGAATCAATCTTTTTCTGATTGTGTTTTCTGTTCAGATTTTTCAGTCTGATATTGGAATTATAAGCAAAGACACTGTACTTATCCTCTTATTCATTCTCTGCTTTACTATGTCTGTACTGACATTTACTATTATCTTCAAACTCTCCCGCAAGGCAGAGGAAGAGCTGGAAGAAAAACTCTTGATTCAGCAGCTGGAAATGGAAAATAAGATGAATACGGATATGACAAATGTGATTGAAAATCTGCGTTCCCTTCGGCACGACATGAATAATCATATGGGTGTGCTGAGAGGACTGGTTCATGCCCAGCAATACGATGATTTACAGGAGTATATTGATGAAATATACGATGATATTTCTCCTGCCAATGAATTTGTCTTTGTACACAACAAAGCACTATCTGCACTGCTCTATAATAAAACGCTGAACGCCAAGTTAAAACAGATTGAGCTTGATCCTCTTATCAGTATTTCTGACTGTAATATTCCGGACAAAGATATGTGTTCCCTCCTTGGCAACCTTCTTGACAATGCAATCGAAGCTGCTGAAAAAACAGAGGACAATAAATATATTGAATTGATTATCTGTCAGAAAGGCGACAACTACTCCATTAAATGCAGCAATACATTCCGGGATATCCCGGTCAATATTAACGGCAATTTTATCTCTTCCAAAAAGGATAAACACTTGCATGGTATCGGAACTAAAAACATTAAAGCTATTGTTAAGAAATATGGCGGCTCCCTGCTGATTTCCTATACGGATTTATTCCGGGTAGAAATTACACTGCCGCTTATTCCATCATAAATCGGGAGGAACTTTTAATGGAATATATTATTGGAATCTGTGATGATGAGACCCTCCAATTGAAGGTCAATGGTATTTATATCAAAGAAATTGCGGCTCGAAATCAGGTTCAGGTTATCCTGAAAGCATTTCGCAATTCTGAACAGCTATTTTCATATTTAAAGAAACAGCCCCTGGATATTCTATTTCTGGATATTGATCTGGGGGATGAATCCGGAATCGATATTGCCGGCCAGCTGGCACTGGAATACCCTGATATAACTACTATTTTTCTTACGGGTCACCGTGAGTTTGCCAATGAAGCCTTTGATGTGGAGGCTTTAGGTTATGTGGTGAAACCCATTAACGAACAAAAGCTGGAGCGTACCTTGAAAAAGGCTCTCACCCAGGCATATGGTATCAAAAGCAGAGTCACCAGTTCCACCCTGATTATAACGGAAGAAAATATCAAAAAGAAAATCAACCAGCCTGATATTATTTATATTGAGCGAGTACAGACAAAAAGTCTGATTCACACGAAAAACCGAATTTATCAGGTATACGAACCCATAACTGCTCTTTGTGAACGCTTAGATAAGAACTTTCTGCGTATTAATCAAAGTGAGGTAATTAACCGGGCTGAAATCGCAACCATTGAAGGAAACACTGTCTTGCTCCGTGATAAGCGTCAGCTCAGTATTGGTCGTACTTATAAAAAAACGGTAGTTACTGATTTTCTTAAATAGACAGGTAAATGAAGCCGCTTCTGCGGCTTCATTTATACCTAATATGTATCATTTCACAAATAGACTAATTACAGTCCTGCTATAAATCCTCTGACGAAATCACATATTGCTTTTACTACTGCATTAGGTGCTACTACGCTTTCCATACGTTCTACTCTTAATTCCATCTCTTGTTTCCTCCTTTTCTTATTTTTACTTTTACTTTTTTCTATTTTAATATTAGCCAAAAATTGCTTTTACTACACAGCCGCATACATAGCCTGCATAATACCATACACTTTCTGCTGCAATTACGCTTTCCATACGTTCTACTCTTAATTCCATCTCTTGTTTCCTCCTTTTCTTATTTTTACTTTTACTTTTTTCTATTTTAATATTAGCCAAAAATTGCTTTTACTACACAGCCGCATACATAGCCTGCATAATACCATACACTTTCTGCTGCAATTACGCTTTCCATACGTTCTACTCTTAATTCCATCCTTGTTCCCTCCTCGTATAATAAGTTTGTAGCCAAGTAAAACAGGTTACAGACTTATTCTTT
>CAZUKR010000048.1:0-19191 GCA_964620885.1 uncultured Eubacterium sp. | reverse complement strand
TTCCAGATACATCCCGGCGGTTGGCACATATGCAGTACATACCACACGTCCTACCTCATGATTTAATTCTCCCTGGGGGGCCCGTTCAGCAAATGTAAGCTCGTACCCAAGTCCCCCGGTGGAGGTTACCGCACTCCTAATCTCTCTCTGGCTATGATTTAATCCATTTAATTCACACACAACCGTTTTGGTCTGCATGTTTGCCAGATGAACACAATTTCTTTGTACATCCACCACTAAGTGATACCCGGTCTTTTTAGCGTTTGCATCATATGTTACTTCCGGCAAAGCCGCCTTTGTATGTAAAGGAACAAAAACGGTGCCAAGCATCAAAGCCAGCACCGCAGTTTTTATCCCTCTCTTTATTCTATTCTTCATCTGTTTTCTTCTACTCTCCCTTCCCTATTTTCCATAAATAAACCAGCTGCCATATACATCATCAGAAAGAAAATTTGATATAGCATATACATTAGAATCCAGACTATCCCACAATGCCCTTGCTTCTGCGTTCTGCTCCGCTGGGTAATGTACCAAAGTACAGCTTCTTCCAGGAAGCTGTGCCGCTAACTGTGCCTGTGCTCCTGCATCATCATAGACAAAATCAGACCAGTTATTATTGATTGTATTTAAAATATCTGCTTCCGCATAAGTCCATCCATTGGCAAAGTCTCCGGTCTGCTTTGGTTCTTCTGGTTCTGCCGGTGGTTCTGTCGGGGTTTCTGCCGGAACTTCAGCCGGGGTTTCTGCCGGAGCTTCTGCTGGCGTTTCATTTTGAGAATTACCGCCGTTTCCGGTAGAACTATCTGTATTATCTTTTTTTCCTGTTTCACTGTTTTTCGGTTCCTCGGTATCATTGGAAGCAACTTCTGTATTATCTTCTTGATTTTCATCTAAAAATGCTGTAATAATGGTTATCATTTCATCCAGCTTCTTATCTGCATCTTTATATTTCACAGTTTCAAACAGGCTTTTATACTCAGACCGCATAGTATCTAAAGATTCCTGATGTTCCTGGGGAAAAAGTTCAGAATGGTAATTATAAAGTCCGGCTTCTTTCTGTGTTAGGTATTGCTGATTCTCTTTCTTGTAACCTTCCAGGTTATTTTCAAGTTCCGCCATCTGTTTTTCTGTCTTTTTATCTGCACTCTTTTCATCCAGAGCAGTCTGTATCGCCTTAAAGTCCTTCTTTAAAATATCCCGCTCTCCGGTTTTCAGAATAAGATTCTGATACAGCTTCTTTGCTCCTTTATAACGTTTGGATAAGTCAGTTAGAAGCTTCTCCTGCTCCTTTTGAATGGTATCCTCCTTCTCCTTCTGTTCTACAGCCTGTGCTTCTGCTTCCTTTACCTGTGCCTGATGATGCACATATACTCCGGTTGCTGTCCCGGCTCCCAAAACTGCAACAGTTCCTACTGCTATAGTTGCTAATTTCACTTTCCCTAATCCTGCTAATTTACTAATGATATTATTCATACTCATCCCCTGTCCTTTCATTGGTTCTCCCATTTTTTCCTCCATGGATATAGATCTTCCTGTCTCTGTCTCCCCAAAGAGCAGTGAAGACCCCTGTGCTCCAATCTTCGTACATACCCGATTGTAAATGTTCTGGGCAACTGCTTTGGAAAGTGTAGTTTCCTCCAGCAACAGTTTAACTGCAAGCAGAATCAATGGGGTATTGAGGCCCCTAAGAGTACAGCCCTCTTTCTCTTCCAGCTCCCGAATAAATTCCTTTAACCGCTTCCTTGCCAGATACAATCTGCTCTTTATGGTTCCGGCACTGGTTTCAGTCAGTTCTGCAATCTGCTCTACTTTAAGTCCGTCATAATAAAATGATACTACAACACTTCTTTGTTCCTCCGGCAGCTTACCAAGCAGGCCTTTTAGGATTCCGGCATTTTCCTCATTGATAACGATATCTTCCATTCCTGCTGTTTCATCTGGTATTTCTTCCAACATGCCCTGGTATTCTTCGGACAACAATACCTGATTCTTTTTCTTGTTTGCCATCTTTGCACCCTGACGTATTGTGATAGAGCCAAGCCACCCATACAAACTATTTATATCCTGAAGACTTTGAATATTCCGATAAGCGGCGATATAAACTTCCTGCACTAAATCCAATGCTTCCTGTTCATCATTGATGGACTGCCTTGCTCTGGCATATACGAAATTGTAGGTTCTGGTATACAGAACATTGAATCCCTTTTCCTCACCTGTTTTCATCTGTTTTACTGCTTTAATAAGCTCCCGGTCAGCTTTCATGGCTCTTCCTCCACCCATAGTCATTTTCCTCCTCTCAAATGGTTCTATATATAAGTACCTTTTTGAAAGAATTTGGTTTAATATTCTTTGGTTTTTCTGAGCCTATACTATAAAAATATAGCAGTGAATGTACATGATATTCCATGAAAATGCTCTATTTTACTGTCAATGTTCACAAACACTATAACATTCCCCTATTCCATGATGGCATCAAATCTTCTGTCCGTTGCTACTATTATTTCATCTCCCGCATCTATTCTGTTTCCTTCTTCATCCACCCAATATAAAAATCCCGATTTCTCTATAGCCGGAAATTGAACCCTGCTCCCTTGTGTAAGTCTGTATAACTTATATATCGCTCCCTCTAAATTGTAAGAAACAGTATATAATTCTTTTTTTTCTATGTTATATTGCTCAATTATAACTGTCCTTTCTGCTTCTACCTTTCCCTTCTTTCCAAAGGGATGCCAGAATTCCTCTTTTGCTCTTACAGAGAATACTCCTTTCTCTGTATCAATGCCCATAACAGAAATAATGATTTCAGAATCACTTTCAATTCCTGCTGATAAATTTTCGATAAACGTTTCGATAAATTCCTCTGTATTTACTTCCTTATTCTCTTCTTTTAATAGAGCTTTCAGCGACTGTTTTACTGCATGATTCAGTGTTTTTTCCAGTTCATTTTTCCTTACACTCCGCCCACTTATTACCATTACAGACATTATTATCATAAATACAAGCACTGTCATTACCATTCCGCTTATTATATGTTTCATTTTTCTACCTTTCTGTTATCTACGGAAAGCTCTAATTTACGTATTACACTCCGCCGCTCTGAGTCCTGAGCCTTCAATTCAAACATATAGATTCCAGCTTGTGGAAATATTACCTGACGATTTTCTTTCTGATATACGTCCATATATGTTTTTCCACTTCTATCTGTGACGTTAATCACTTTTACTTCTATCAGTTCCCCATTTCCATCTATACCCTGAAAAGCTTCTTTTATTGGAATTATCTCACCCTCATGCCATTGTTTCCCTGCATCACATACAATTTCTGGTTTTTCCAGCCTGCATAATCCTGCAAATGTATTATAATCCCCATATTCCTCATATAGTTTTTCTGGCATCTTCGCTTTTGAACCTATCAAAGACAACATTCCGGAAGTTGCAATTACTATCAGCAGCAACGTCCCTGCGATTCCAGTCAACAGCAGTTCTCCATACTGTTCAATCCATTTCCCCATGGCTTCTCCTTAATCTAACAAATACTTTGGGAAAACGACAGCAGAATCTCGTATATACTTCCCCCTTGCTGTACAAGTTTCATCACAATTCCGGTCACCGCTGCTGCCCCAATCATTCCCAAAAGCATTTCTGCATACTCATTCCATATTTCTCGCATCTTTCCTCCTAATATCCATTTAACGTTTCCAACAGCTTCCAAAAAACACCCGTTAGCATCATGCCTGCAATCACATAAACAATAGCTCCTGCATATTCCTCTATTATCACTTTCATTCTCTCTCCTATCCTGCCATTCCCCGAATTTCATGCCTGGAAAAAAGATTCAATACCGGTATGGCATATTCATAATTAAGCACCACAGAAGCCAGCTGTATATTAGACTCCCCGTCATATACCATTGGTTCTATATTCACCTCATATCCTTCTTTTTGTGCCTGGTTAATACAGGCTTCCATCACTCCATCATTAAAATTGCTGCAAGAAATTTCCTCCATAATATCTGAATGATAGTCTCTTGCTGCAGCTGTCTGTACCCCTGCTGCCACAATCCCCATTCCTGCCAATGCTTCCAGAAGGAGAAAAAATAACCCCAAATACACTTTTATTACTTGTCCCATTCCTTACACCTTTCTAGCTGACTCCCACTCTTGTTAAAAACACCATCATAAAGACCACCATATTTATCATCATCTGAAAGGAAATTGTAATTTGAGGAAGATATCCCGTTAACGTTATTCCTGCCAGATTTCTCTCATTCAATGTTTTTTCCGACTTATCCAGTAGTTTTCCATTTCTTTTTACCAGAACTCTTATCTGCTCCTGGGTATCTCCGGTCCCAGTCTCTGATATGGCATATAGCATTTTCATAGCCGATTGTACATATGACAGTTGAAACCTTTCCAGAAACTCCATGTACGGTTCAATGGCTTCCGGCTGTTTCTTTAGGTTTTTAACCAGCTTTTGCAGTTCCGGACGTAATACTGCCGGTGCTTCCAAAACAGTTTTAGCAATCGCAACCTGTACATTATTTCCCTGCATCAGCAATGCCATTTCCATAAGCCATTGGGGAAACCGCAGACTTATCTCCTTTACAACTCCCTCATAACTGATACGATACGCAATCTTATACTGGTTCAGCACAAAGATTGCGATTACTGCCATTGCAACCATTGCATAAAGATATCCTTTTATCTGGAAAAACACTGCAACCAACAGAAAGGGGGCAGCCCAGATCATACCTTTCTTCCATCCTTCATGACCCTTATATTCTTTGACTACCTTCCAATAATGCCGTATCTTTTTCTCATCACTGATACCTTCTCTTTCCAGCCAGCTTCCCGCCAACTCCCGATTCGCTTTTCGGAAAATCAAGATATTTAATATTAGATAGCAGAACGTTGCCACCTGCGTAACAGGATTGCCCACAATGGAATAAACTTCCGGCATGGAACGATACACTCCATGAAATATGGCTGCCAATATCATTGTAATTACCAGTGCCATAATTACTCTTCTTCTGGCTTTCCGCTTATCTTCCTGCAACAGCAGAACATTCTCTGCCCACAAGGCTTTATCTTCCAGCAGTAATTGCACTGCATTACGGCAGTCTCCACCATTTTTTTCAACAATCCGCATGAAATTATGTATGGCTGAAATTCTTCTTCCGGGATATTGAGTTTCTATCTGGGAAAGGGCTTCCTGATATAAATCCTTTTCATATACCCCTTTTTCTATATATGCTACAGCCGCATTAATTGCATCCTGCATTCCCCCTCCCGGAAACAGGCTTCTGGCATCCTGTAACGCTGTCAGAATCTTCCCCTCTAATTGAAAGGAATATAGTATCTGCTCCATATAATCTGCTACCTCTAAAAATCTCTTATGCTCATACATGTTTTTATATCCATCCAATATCATTCCCGGAAGCAATGTCATCCAGATTAGGATTACCCCAGCTGTTAGATACCAGAACAGGGAAAATACCATTCCGCATATAAATATCCCTATCATAGATACTGCCAGAAAAAACAGATAATTTTCCATAGAAAAACAATATCCATATTCATCTATCTGTTCTTGCAGGTACTTTGGATTTAACAGGTTCCAGAGCTTTTCCTTTCTTTTTCTTCTTCCCATCTATTCCTCCCTCACAAAATTGAGATTCAGAGGCTCATACGCTAATGTTTCTCCACATTGAAAAGGCTCTCTGATTCCTGCTCGTTCCATTCTTCTTTTTATGTCTTCTGGAATTTTCTTTGATATGATTTTCCCCTCCTCCATCAACATATAAATACTGTTTCTTTCTTCGTGCCTGTCATAAAAGCACATCTGATCTATATAGCGCTTCTGTCTCCCCTTTTCATCTTCACGCTGTCGAATCAATACTCCCACACTGATAAACTCATAAACATAATTTTCAAGACGCTCTGCATCCCTTGCCCTCCCAATCATGTTCATAATACGGTCCGGCAGATTCCGCAAGTCATCTAAATGCAGTGTAGTAAACCCATATACTCCCGTGGACCACTGTTCCAGTAAATACTGCACCTCGATAGAGCGGGCCTCTGATAATATAATCCATTTTGGATTTTGCCTAAGGCAGAGCTTAATGGCTTCTGTATAGCTGAGTTCACGGCTTACCTGTAATTCCACACAATCATTTTTGGGATTAACTTCCCTAAAATGCATCTCCAGATTATCTTCAATGGTAATTGCCCTCTGATTATGCGGAATGAACTGGGAAAAAAATTTTGCACACTCTGTCTTTCCTACACCGGGTTCCCCGCAAAAAGCAAAATTCATTTTTGCCCTTACACAATTAATCAAAAGACTTAAAATTGGAAGGGGACAATACTGACTGTCCAGCATACTCTCCACCGTATGCCTCACTTCAGGCAATGACTTTCTTATGCAGATAGAACGCCCGGACACTGCTGCTGACTCATGAATAATACTGATTCTAAGAGTCTCTGTTTCAGCTTCCAATATATTATGTACCCTGTTAAAAGGCTTATTTACCCGATTTGAGATTCGATGGGTAAATTCTTCTACAAATTCTTCCGTAACTATAGCTTTTGCGCAGTACCGCCCCAACTCCAAATCTGTTATCCACAATTCTCTTCCATTAAAATCAATATCTGTTACTTCTTTTTTCTGTACATAGGGCAAAAATACCCCAAAATCCTCTTCCCGAAGCTCCCAGTTTGCCTCCACACTTCCCCCTCTCTGGCATCTTGCCAAGAGGCATGCAGATACATGTCATGCCCCTGCAATCCTACCGAAGGAACACTCAATCTTGAATGTCCTTATCTAAACACTTCCTGCTTTCTGGAATAAATTATCAACCATATTTACAAATGCATTATGTACCGGACCACCGCTGATTAATAAAAGACTCACCAGAGCAATCAGTGCAACAACTACAACACCGGTAATTATAATTCCGCTGTATTCTTCAAAGATAACTTTCACGTTATACCTCCTTTTCCGCATATTCTATTTTCTTTACTTGGTATTTGGCGAAGCTTCACGCCGTTTGACTAAAACATTTTCTGATTCAGAATTTAAAAGATACCGGCAGACTCCGGTAATTCAGAACTTTCATGACAGAACGTCGCTCTGTACAGACATACTAATTCATATTTTTATAAAAATCAATTGGACAATTATCACAATTTTTTCGTTAAAAAAATAAGCCTTGCAGGGGCAAACGCGCTTCCTGCAAGGCTTTCACATGTCAAAAAGACTCTTAAATAAATGTCTTTTTTATATGTTTTCCACTTTTTTTATAGCTTCTTCCAAATATGGATTCTCAATCTTTACAAACTTTCCTTCATCCACCATTTTGGCATATTCTGGATTCAATGGCATTTTTCCAAGTACAGGAATTCCCATTTCCTTGGCTGCTTCATCAATGTGGCTCTCTCCAAACAGCTTAATTTCTGTTCCGCAATCTGGACATTTGAGATAACTAAAATTTTCTACTAGTCCCAACACTGGAATTTTCATCATTTCTGCCATATTGATAGCCTTTTTCACAATCAGCTGCACCAACTCCTGAGGAGAAGTTACAATTACAATTCCGTCCACCGGAAGTGACTGGAATACCGTCAGCGGTACATCTCCGGTTCCTGGGGGCATATCTACAAATAAATAATCCAAATCTCCCCAGTACACATCATGCCAGAACTGCTTTACCGTGGATGCAATAACCGGCCCTCTCCATACAACTGGAGCTTCCTCATCCTCCATCAAAAGATTCAGAGACATAATCTTGGTTCCATCTTCTGACTGAATGGGAAACACTCCCATTTCACTTCCTTCTGCCGGTCCATGTACACCAAACATTTTAGGAATAGATGGGCCTGTAATATCTGCATCCAGAATTCCTACTTCATATCCCAGTTTTCTCATTGCTGTAGCCAGAGAAGCCGTTACAAAGGATTTACCTACGCCGCCCTTTCCACTGACTACTCCAATTACTTTCTTTACGCTGGAATATGGATTTAACGCTTCTATTAAACTCTGTGAAGCTTCTCCATTGCTTGGACATCCTTCACAACTTTCTTTTGAACAGCTTGACGCACTGCTGCATTCTCTATTTTCTGCCATAATACTTCCTCCTGATTTTCTCTTTTCTGTCTTCTTTTCAGCACACACTAGAACCAAGTATACTCCTCTTTTCCCGCCTTTTCAAGATTTCATCTAAGAGAAAAATATTTATAATAAATCATAGCATAAAATAAATCCGTAAACGACATACTATCTCCATGGGAAAAAATTTTATAGTTTGTGGTTTTACTGGATGGTGTCTGGAAATTCTTTTCACCGCTTTTTCTTCTTTTCGAAAGCGTGAACTTACCTTGGTTGGCAATACATCCATCTGGATGTTTCCCATTTACGGTATGGCTGCTCTGATTAAGCCTCTTTACCATTGGACAAAAAAACTTCCACTTGTACTACGAGCTTCTGTTTACTCTCTTCTTATCTTTGTGGGAGAATACATCAGCGGAAGTATTTTAAAAAAACATAAGATGTGTCCTTGGGATTACAGTAAATCGCGTGCAAATATAAAGGGAGTTGTACGATTAGACTATGCCCCTTATTGGATGGTTACGGGACTTATCTATGAAAGAATTTTATGCAGAAATTCCAGACAGCAAAAATAGAATCTGCCAAGGCAGATTCTCCGCGAAAGCGGTTTCTTCTTAATCCGGTATTCCATCTCCGTCCAAATCAAGACCGCCAGCTCCAATATCCTGTGTATTAATCGTCCTTCTTTTCAGCCTTGCTGTTTCTGATGCTTTCAGCAGGTAAGATTTAATTTCTTTAGCATGCTTGATATGTACCAGTGATATCTGAGGAGTATTTACATCTCCCGTATAACACACTACTGTTGCAAGCCCAAATATACGCTCCATTAATGTTTTGGTTAACATTACGTCCTGCACCTTATACATATAGCAATCATTCTCTTCCGTTCGTAAAATTCCTGTATTTACGGTAAGCATATCTGCTGTAATACTGTATTTTGTAAATGTCCATGGTAATCCCAAAAACAGAATTCGTTTTCTCTCCTGATATACAATTTTTTCTTCTTCTGCCGTAACTTTTTCACTTTCCATCGAAACACCTCATTTTAATATTTTTCTTATTGTACTATACTTCTTTTTTTCTGGCAAATATTTTACCACGATTATTTTTCATCATACTGACTTTTACTCTTGAAATTTATTTCTTTCTGTTATATGATAGTAAAAATGCCTGCCACTTGTTGCAGGCACTCATGCTGTTAATAGATGATTTTTTCTGATATTATCTGATTTTCACTAATAGGAGGAGTTATATGAGACACCTAATGAGCCCGCTGGATTTATCCGTTGAGGAACTGGATAAATTACTTATGCTGGCAACTGATATTGAAAAAGACCCTCAGAAATACGCACATGCCTGTAAAGGAAAAAAACTTGCTACCTGCTTCTATGAACCCAGTACGCGGACTCGTCTCAGCTTTGAGGCTGCTATGCTGAATCTTGGTGGCAGTATTCTTGGATTCTCCAGTGGCGACAGCAGTTCTGCCTCTAAAGGAGAAAGTGTTTCTGATACGATTCGTGTTATTTCCTGTTATGCTGATATATGCGCCATGCGCCATCCTAAGGAAGGTGCACCATTGGTTGCTTCCCAGAAATCGGGTATTCCGGTAATCAATGCCGGTGACGGAGGCCATCAGCATCCAACCCAGACTCTTACTGATCTTCTTACCATTCATTCCTTTAAAGGACATCTTGGCAATCTTACCATTGGTCTTTGTGGTGATTTGAAATTTGGACGTACTGTTCATTCTCTTATTCACGCACTCATTCGTTATCCCGGTATTAGATTCGTCTTAATCTCACCGGAAGAACTGCGTGTTCCAAGCTACATAAAGGAAGATGTTTTAGAAAAGAACAATATTCCATTTGAAGAAGTAGAACGCTTAGAAGATGCTATGAACAGTCTGGACATCCTCTATATGACCCGTGTTCAGAGAGAACGCTTCTTTAACGAAGAAGACTATGTTCGTATGAAAAATTTCTATATTTTAGATAAAGGGAAAATGGGACTTGCCAAAAGCGATATGATTGTTATGCATCCACTCCCAAGGGTAAATGAAATTTCAACAGAAGTGGACGATGATCCAAGAGCAGCTTACTTCAAACAGGCTCAATATGGCGTCTATGTCCGTATGGCTTTGATTCTTACATTACTGGAGGTGGAAGTATGTTAAATGTAGGCACGATTACAGAAGGTTTTGTGTTAGACCATATTCAGGCCGGCACCAGTCTTTCCATTTATTATGATTTAAAATTAGATGAACTGGATTGCTGCGTTGCTATTATAAAAAATGCACGCAGCAACAAAATGGGAAAAAAAGATATTCTAAAAGTAGAATGTGATATCAATACGGTAGATTTGGATGTACTTGGCTTTATCGACCATAATATTACCGTAAATATCATTAAGGGTGAAAAAATCGTAGAGAAACGTGAATTGCATCTTCCTAATGAAATCAGAAATGTGATTACCTGTGAAAATCCACGCTGTATTACTTCCATTGAACAGGAATTAGAACAGATTTTTTTGCTGACAGACCCTGAAGCAGAAACTTACCGCTGTAAATACTGTGAAGAAAAATATAATCCTCACAGTAAAATACGTTAATTCTCTCTGAAGACAAAGTTTTCCTATAAAAAGAGTATCGCAAAAGTCATTTCATGATTCTTGCGATACTCTTTTTTAACTCTTCTTTATAAATTCTGTTCTGCACTTAGGACAGGTAATACATATCTTTCCCTTCCCTTTGGGCACTCTTACTTTCTGTTTACAGGAAGGACATTTATAGAAATGATATATCTTCCTCTGCTTCCACTCTTCTTTTCTCTTATTCCTTTTTACTACCATCTGGTATTTCCAGGTAGCAAACTTTTGATTCTCCGCATATCTCTTCTCGACCTGTTTAGACATCATCCGGTAATACTCATAAATCATCAATCCGAATGCAATCAGATATAAAATATTCCATCTGGTAAAAATTGAAATTATCAGGAGCACCATGGATATACCCATATACACCTGACCCAGTTGATCCGCTCCATATCTTCCTGACATAAACTGCTGTAACTTCTGTTTCATTTTCTTCACTCCTGACTTAATATAATCTCATGGTAGCTTAGATTTTTTTCAAAGTCAATGGAGTTATTTTCTTTTAAGAAACATTTTATATTTTAATAATATTTAACACTTTTACATAATTCTTGCAACTATCATTATAAGCAGGGCTGTAAGCCGGGTTATGTCTTGGATAATCATCTATCTAGTATAACTGTTGCCAGTTATCTCAAGCGACCTACCTAAAGCTAGCGGGCTACGTCAACGCTTTTATTCGGTCTTGCTTCGGATGGGGTTTACATGTGCCCTGCCTGTTACCAGACAGGCGGTAGTCTCTTAAGCTGCCCTTCCACCCTTACCAGTTTCCTGGCGGTACATTTCTGTTGCACTATCCTTGGAGTCGCCTCCACCGGTCATTAGCCGGCATCCTGCCCTATGAAGCCCGGACTTTCCTCACCTGCGGTCTTTCGACACTTGCAGCCGCGATTATCTACCCTACTTATTTGCTCATTTATACTATCATATCTTATACGTGAAAGCAACTTCCTCCGATAAATTCCCGTAATATGGAGTTTCTTCCAATTTCTTCGCTTGGTACCGGCAGGAAATAATCCAGAAACTTTAAAAGACGTTTTGCTTCCACATATTCCGGACATTCTTTATCAATATCAAACAATAGAGGCTCTGCATACTGCTTTAATACTGCAAGCTCATAAACCAATGCAGAGTTAAACATAATATCTGCTTCCTCCTGAAATGGGAATATATACTGTTGTTCACCGCGTCTTACAGAGTCCCACATTGCTATCGTTTCTTTTGCTGTAATATTTCTGGTTCTGGCATCTCGTACAATCCTTCGAATAATTCTTCCATCGGTAGTAGGAAGATTGTTGTGTTCATCAATATTAAGCTGAGTTAGAGCACTGATATAAATCTTCAGTTTACTGCTGCTTGGAAGGGAATAGGAAAGTCTGTCGTTCAACCCATGAATTCCTTCAATTACCAGAATATCATTTTTTCCCATCTGTTTGTAATTCCCCTTATATTCCCGCATACCTGTACGGAAATTGTAACCCGGAAGTTCTACACGCTCTCCTGCCAAAAGTGCTGACATATCACGATTAAACAATTCAATATCTAATGCCTCCAGACATTCAAAATTGTATTTGCCGGTTTCATCCTTTGGAGTATCCACCCGATTTACATAATAGTCATCTAATGCAATGGGATGAGGTTTTAATCCCAATGCCATCAGCTGAATAGAAAGTCTGTGGGAAAACGTTGTTTTTCCAGAAGAAGACGGTCCAGCAATCATTACAAACTTCTTATCCTTCTGCTTTGCAATTTCTTCTGCTAATTTTCCAATCTTACGTTCCATCAATGCTTCGGCTACCAGAATCACATCTTGAATTCTTCCCTCCGCAATGGCATCATTCAACGCACCAATCGTTCCAATATCCAGCTTATCTCCCCACTCACTTGATTCCTTCAGTACCTGAAACAATTTATGTGATGGGTCAAAAGGCGCAGTGAGTTTTGTATTCTTATCCGGAAACATTACAATGAAACCATCATCATATAATTCCAAATCAAAATATTTCAAAAAACTTGTATTGGGTACCATATACCCATAATAGTAGTCCATATAATTTCCAATGCTGTAAACATTTACCCTGGAACTTCTGCGATAATAAAACAACCGTTCCTTATCAAACATGCCAAGTTCCCGAAACAGCTTTACTGCTTCATCGGTATTTATATTCCTCTTTTCTATGGGACGCTTTTCATCTACCAGACGCATCATCTCCAGCTTTAACTTAAGAAGATAAGTACTATCGGGTTTTATAATTCCATCTTTTCCAAACAGTTCACAGTAATACCCCTGACTGATGGAATGTTCAACTCTTACCGATACTTCTATCCCGTCTTTTTTGGCTAATTGATAGACTCCGCGCTGCATCAGCAGTGTTACACTTCTGCGGTAAACCTTTCTTCCTGCTTTATCACGTGTGGTAACAAATGATATTTCTCCATCCTGTTCAAGTAAATTGTTTAATTCGCAAAGACGATTATTGAAAAGCACCAGTACAATATCATCTTCGTATCTTGGCTGATATTCTGCGGCAATTACAGAATACTCTGTCCCTGCTTCATATTCTCTTTCTTTTCCGTCTATTTTAACTTTACACCTTATTTCTCTCATATTCGCCTTCTTTCTTATACATATGCAAAGGGCTGTTTTTCCGGTTGTTCCAGTATTGCCAACCCTTCCGTATTCTCTTCCAGATATTGTTTCATATAAGGAATAAATATTTTTTCAATTCCATAATGACCTGCATCAATAATTGCCAGCCCCTGAGCTGCTGCATCAATGCCTTCATGATGATCAATATCTCCCGTAATAAGTACCTCTACTCCGCTTTTCAATGCTTCGCTGATTACACTCTTGCCGGAGCCTGGAGATATTGCTGCTGTTGCTGCCTGTTGATTCAAAGAACCGTAGACTTTTACCTGATCAATTTGAAAGGCCTTCTTGACCAACTCGGCACATGCCTTTATCTCCATAATTTCCGGAAGCTTTCCAGTTCTTCCGATGCCCTGCAACCCTTCAGAGTCTTCACAGGTAACCTCCAGAACCCGACAGTCTGTAAGCTTCATTTTTGCCGCTGCCAAATCTGCCATTCCTTTTACATCAAAATTAGTGTGCATGGCATAATAAGCTATATCTGCCTGAATCAGAGATATAATCCGTCTTCCGGTAAACTCCTCACGATTCACCTTTTTTATTCCTTTAAAAATCATTGGATGATGAGTAAGAAGCATATCCGCCTGAAATGCAATTGCTTCTTCTATGGCCTCATCTGTTGCATCCAGAGCAATATATATCTTATGTACCTCTTTCTGGGAATCACCCACCAAAAGCCCTACATTATCCCAATCACATGCATAATGCTCCGGCGCCTGCCTCTGTAAAATATCTATGATTTCCTGACACTTCATATTCCAATCTGCTCCATTCTATTTCATCTGCTCTAATGCACGATTAACGCATGCAAGCTCCTGATTGATTTCTCTCATTCTATCTTCAATATCCTGTTTTGCATTCTTCTGCATATTTACCAGAATCTGCTCCTTCTGCTGTTTTTGCTGCACTAAATACTGTTTCAATACAGGGTGCTTCTCTCTTAACAGCTTTCCCCCAAACTTCAAATCTAGCAAGTCTGGATGACTATGATTGATACCGCCCGGTATTACCCGCATCATAGGATAATATTTTCCATCCTCAAACACCATATCTTCTGCTGTTATCTTATATCCACTCTTCCAGAGAAATTCTCGAAAATTCTGCAGTTCTGACTGTGGCTGAAGAATCAGTTCTTTGGCTGTCCTGGCTACACTCTCTCCCTGGGTCAGAATCCGTTTCATCAGAGTGCCTCCCATTCCTGCAATAACAATACAGTCCGCTTCTCCCAATTTTAAGGCAGTCAAACCATCTGACTGCCTTGTCTCTATCTTATTTTCTAAACCATATTGATGAATATGCTCTTCTGCACGTTTCAGAGGACCTGCATTCACATCCATGGCAATTGCTCTTTGCACCCGCTTCTGTCCGGTAAGAAACACCGGTATGTAGCCGTGGTCTGTTCCCACGTCGGCCAGAGTTCCCTCCTGGGTCACCAGGCCAGCAACAGCTGTTAATCTCTCTGATAATTGAATCATACTGCTAAAAATTCCTTTCGCCCTTTGATTAATCCAGATAGTCTTTTAACTTACGGCTTCTGCTTGGATGACGAAGTTTTCTAAGTGCCTTCGCCTCAATCTGTCTAATACGTTCACGGGTAACATTAAATTCTTTTCCAACTTCTTCCAGTGTTCTTGCTCTGCCATCATCCAGTCCAAAACGCAGTCTTAACACTTTCTGTTCTCTCTCTGTCAAAGTTCCCAACACCTCTACCAGCTGTTCCTTTAGTAATGTGAATGCTGCTGCATCTGCCGGAACCGGTACATTATCATCCTGAATAAAATCCCCCAGATGGCTGTCTTCTTCTTCACCAATCGGTGTTTCCAGAGATACCGGTTCCTGAGAAATTTTTAATATTTCGCGCACACGCTCTACGGGCATATTCATTTCTACCCCAATTTCTTCCGGGGTAGGTTCCCTTCCCAGCTCTTGAAGCAACTGTCTGGATACCCGGATTAATTTATTGATGGTTTCTACCATATGAACCGGTATACGGATTGTTCTTGCCTGATCTGCAATTGCTCTTGTTATTGCCTGACGAATCCACCATGTTGCATAGGTGGAGAATTTATATCCCTTACGGTAATCAAACTTTTCTACCGCTTTAATCAGACCCAGATTTCCTTCCTGAATTAAATCCAGAAACAGCATACCTCGTCCTACATAACGTTTTGCAATAGAAACTACCAGACGTAAATTTGCCTCTGCAAGACGTTTCTTCGCCTCTTGATCACCCAGCTCCATACGCTTCGCCAGTTCAATTTCTTCTTCTGCACTTAACAGTGAAACTTTGCCAATTTCTTTTAAATACATACGAACAGGATCTTCAATGGAAACACCATCTGGTACAGAAAGGTCAATAGTCTCAACTTCCACTTCCTCTTCTTCTTCTTTTTCAATGAGAATATCCTCTTCATCTTCATCCGAAATCCGGAGTACATCAATATTGTTTGCTTCCAAAAAGTCCAGAATCTTTTCAAATTGCTCTGCATTCAGTTCTATTTCACGGAAAAAATCGCTAATTTCCTGATATTCCAATACATTCTTTTTCTTTTTGGCCAGCGCCAATAACTCCTGCAGTTTTTCGCTAAATTTCAAAGTTTTTTCTTCCATCTGTTTCATCCTTCCATTCGTTGTTTATATTTTGTCCTTATTTGGTGGAAATATGCAAAGGTCCAGTTTATCCAATTGCTGCATATTTTTTTTATCCGCTACCAATTTCTGCAGTCCTGCCATATCAGATGGTTCCAGATGTCTGGAACGATAATCAATACTGCTTTGCTTCAAACGAATAATTGTCTCCCTCAAGGCCTTTTCTTTATCTGATTGTGTTGTTACTTCTTTTAGTTTTGCATTAAAAAGACTTGCTATCTCTCTTTGTTGTTCTTCATCCGTAAACATACTGATAATTTTTGCTGGATTCAGCTGTCCCTCTTCATATTGGGCAAATACCTGACGAGCGGCTTCCTGATAAAGTTCCTCAGTAAAATCTTCTGGTCCAATATAGGGTTTTATAATTTCAAACAGTCCCGGCTCTTCAATCAGCCATGTTAACATCAATTTCTGGGATTTTTTCATCCCATCTTCTTTCTTTTTCTTTTCGTTTCTACCTGATCTTAGAGCTCTTGGTTCCCTGGTAATACCGGCTCTGGTTCCAATATTGGTCACAAGCTTACGGAAATTCTCAAATCCCATGTGATATTCCTCTGCCACCGCTTCCATATAATTCTTCCGTTCCAGCTCTTCTTCAAACTCTAGAATCTTTCTTGCAATTGCACTATAGAATGCTGTCTTGCTCTCGGGATCCTTCAGATTATAATCCCGTTCCATCACTTGGATTTCAAACATGAAGCTATTTTGTGCTTCCTCAATCCGTTTCTGGTATTCTTCTGTTCCCAACACCTTGATAAATTCATCTGGATCCTTATAAGGCTTCATATCTATAATTTTTGCCGTAATACCAGCTTCCTTTAAAATCGGAATTGCCCGAAGCGCCGCCTTAATTCCGGCACCATCACTGTCAAAACTGCAATATACTTCTTTGGTATACCGTTTCAGCAAATTAGCATGTCCTGGTGTAAAAGCAGTTCCCAGAGATGCTATTGCATTATCAAATCCTGCCTGATGCAGGGCAATCACATCTATATAGCCTTCACATAACAGCATATATGACTTTCTACTGGTTCTTGCAATATTCAGTCCATACAGATTTCGGCTCTTATCAAAAATCATGGTTTCCGGCGAATTGAGATATTTGGGCTCTCCTTCACCCATGACACGTCCGCCAAACCCGATGACCCTGTGATTGGCATCCATTATCGGAAAGATGATACGATTCCAGAACTTATCATAACCACCTCTTCGTTCATCGATTGTTACCAATCCGGAATCCTTCAGGATATTATCTTCATATCCCTGTTTATGCAGATACTGATACAAATCATCACTAAATTTATTAGAATATCCAAGCCCAAACTTTGTCATGGTTTCCGAACTCAATCCACGATTTTTAAAATATTCCATTCCTATCTTTCCCTGCTCCATCCGAAGCTGGGCATAGAAATACTTTGCAGCAATCTTATTAATCTCCAGTATTCTGGCACGCTTGTCCGCTTCCTGCCTTGCCTTCTGGGACATCTCCTGCTTCGGCAGTTCAATACGGGCTCGTTCTGCAAGTGCTTCCATTGCTTCCCTAAAGGTATAATTCTCATATTGCATCAGAAACGTAAATACATTTCCTCCAGCTCCACAGCCAAAACAGTAATACATCTGTTTCCCCGGTGATACCGAAAAAGATGGTGTTTTCTCGTTATGAAAAGGGCATAGCCCAAAATATGTGCTTCCCTTTTTCTGAAGCCGGACATACCCGGAAATCACATCTGCAATATCATTGGCAGAACGTACTTCTTCTATCAGTTCTTCTGAATAATAAGGCATCCGAAGTCTCCTTTCTGTGTCTCTCCGCCTCAGTTCTTTTTAATTAACCTGCCATGCCTTTGGTAGAAAAAATTCTTCAAACTTGGCAATGGCATACTGATCTGTCATGCCGGCGATATAATCACATACTACCCTTTCTTCTTTCTCACCACATTCCAGCATTACGATATATTGTTCCGGCAGTTTTTCAATATGTTTCATATAATAGGAAAACAAACGGCTTAAAAGATCTTTTGCCCGCTCCTCTTCTCCCTTTGCCACTGGATTCATATATACATTTTCAAACATAAAGCTTCGAAGCCCTATCATAGCAGCTCCCACTTCTTCAGACATACAAATGTCATTTACTCCCTGACTATTTATAATAATATTATGTATCAGAGTGTTCAGACGTTTTTTAGCAGTTGCTCCCAGAATTTCTCGGTATTCTCTTGGAATATCATTTTCTGATAACACCTGAGCCCGGATTGCATCATCAATATCATGATTAATATATGCAATCTTGTCTGACAGCCTGACAATCTTTCCTTCCATCGTAGACGGCATCAAGCTGGTCTGATGATTCAGCATACCATTTCTTACCTCCCAGGTAAGATTTAGTCCTGCCCCATCCTTCTCCAGAATTTCCACCACACGTACACTCTGTTCGTTATGGCGGAATCCGTCTGTACAGATTTCATTCAGCATACGCTCTCCTGCATGCCCAAATGGGGTATGACCAAGATCATGACCAAGTGCTATGGCCTCCACTAAATCCTCATTCAAACGCAATGCCTTAGCAATTGTTCTTGCATTCTGGGATACTTCCAGTGTATGAGTCAGCCTTGTTCTGTAATGATCTCCCCTCGGTGTTAAGAACACCTGTGTCTTATGTTTCAGACGCCGGAATGACTTGCAGTGCAGAATACGATCCCGGTCTCTTTGAAATACCGGTCTGATATCACACTGATTTTCTTCCCTGTCCCGCCCTCTGGACTTCTCGCTTAGCGTTGCAAAAGGGCTCAAATAGGTTCGTTCCAATAATTCCATATTTTCTCTAATGGTCATTACGTATCACCTCTTCACCTCTATAACTGATATATTCCGCGCTTCTTCGCTATTTCCTTTATTTTTTTGCAAAATAAAAAGATTCTTTCGGAATAAAAGAACAAAGTGTCTTGACGCTGGTATTTTGTTCACATGATACCTACGGATTGCTTCGCATCTTCGCTCTGCTTCGGTCCGTGCTAAACGAGTGTCACTGGCACTCAGCACCCTAAAAACATTCGAAATCCGCCCTATTCGGGCTACTTTCTCACGTTTTGCGGGTCCCAAACTCATGCTTTTTCATGCAAGCATGAAAATCATGACCTT
>CAZUKR010000047.1:0-19820 GCA_964620885.1 uncultured Eubacterium sp. | reverse complement strand
ATGCTTGCATGAAAAAGCATGAGGTTGGGACCCGCAAAACATGAGAAAGTAGCCCAAGTAGGGCGGATTTCGAATGTTTTAGGAGTGCGTGAGCACAAAGTGCGGAGCAATCCGTGGTATCATGTGGTCAAAATACCTTTTGACACCCTAATCCTATAATGTATATAGTAGCAATGAACATATAAAATCAGGAGGCAAAAGTATTTTATGCGAATTTTAATTATAGAAGACGATTTAGCCCTTTGTGATGCACTGAAATCACAGTTAATAAGCGCCGGGTACGACGTTGATTTATGCACCAACGGAAATGATGCGCCTTTTTATACCATGCAGAACAACGCAGATATTATTCTTCTGGACCGTATGCTGCCCGGCATGGATGGGCTAACTATTCTTAAGATGCTGAGACAGAACCATATTCAGACCCCGGTGATTCTGGCCACTGCTATGGATCAGATTGAAGACCGCATTGAGGGTCTGGATCAGGGAGCAGATGACTATATCGTAAAACCTTATGACCTTCAGGAACTGCTGGCACGGATACGTGCCCTCACCAGACGTCCTGCACAGATTACCGATACCTACACACTGACCTATTTTGACTTATCCATGCATACGGAAGAATATACCATAGCCTGTGGAAACTCAGAGCTTACCCTATCCAAAAAGGAAGCCGCTCTCTTTGAATATTTTATAAAGAATGCAGAAAAAACACTTTCCAGAGAACTTCTTCTAACTTATGTATGGGGTGCAGATTGTACCGTAGAAGACGGCAATCTGGATAATTATATTCATTTTCTGCGCAAACGCCTGAAAACCCTTGGAAGCCAGAGCCTTTTAAAAACCATACACGGCGTAGGATACCGTCTGGAACACAACTGATTGGGAGGAGGCCCTTATGCTGCTTCAACTAAGAAAAAAATTGACCTTGCTCTATACACTTATTACCGGATTAATTCTGACAGGGGTAGTTATTACTCTTGCCGTTATTACCAGTCAGTCTGACAGTCATCAGCGGGAATCCCTTTTTACCAATCAGCTGATGACGATTGCTAATAAACTGCAATATGATTCTAGAATCAGTCAAAACTGGCTTTCCTCCATGGAGCGGGACAACGGACTTATCATACATATTGAAGAAAACAACTATCCTTTGCTGTATCCCGGTTCTTCTGCTGCCACCAGCCGTTCCATTCTCATTGAGCGGGCCCGGCAGATTGCTCTTACCGAATCTATAGATTCCCACGTTGCTCCAGTATCTACTTCTCTGGAGAAAACTTCTCTTTTTCATTTGAGCGGAGACCACAAAGATATGTACTTAGGCACTGTTATGGTATTTTCTGCCAGAGACAGCTATTTCTCTCTGACATTATTAATGGACATCACCTCGCTCCAGCAGCGGATGTTCTATCAGATGCTGCTGTTTCTGCTGGCTGATGTGGCCGGTATTCTCTGTCTGATGCTGGTCAATTGGAAATTTGTTGGAAAATCATTAGAGCCTATACGCATAAATGAAGAAAAGCAGCAGGCTTTTATTGCCGCTGCTTCTCATGAACTCCGGTCCCCTCTTGCTGTAATCGTGGCATCTGCCGATGCCATTACTTCTGCAAAAGAAAATCCTGAGCGTTTTATTGTTTCTATTAAGAACGAATGCAAGAGGATGTCAAGACTGATTCAAGATCTCCTGCTCCTTGCTTCCTCTAAAAGCAACTCCTGGTCCCTGTCACGGGAAGAGCTGGATATGGATACTCTGCTTTTGAATACCTATGAACGATATGAGGAGCTCTGTAAATCCAAAGGGATTTCTTTGAAGCTGGAATTGCCGAAAGACAGTCTCCCTCCCGTTTACGGTGACGGTGAACGCATTATGCATATCCTTTCCATTCTTCTGGATAATGGGATTTCTTATGCCGCCGGGGGAACCGCTCTTACTTTAAAGGCTTCCTTTCAGAAGCACAACCTGACCTGTTCTGTGATTGACCATGGACCTGGTATCCCAGAGGAACAAAAGGAACATGTCTTTGAATACTTTTACCGTTCCGATACCTCCCGGGGAGACAAGAATCACTTTGGTCTCGGTCTTTGTGTTGCTGCAGAGCTTGCAAGACTCTCAAAAGGGCATCTGGAACTAAAGGATACGCCGGGAGGAGGCTGTACTTTTTTACTAACACTTCCCCTTAGCCAACGTCCTGCTTCTTAATGGTTCTCTTTATCTGATGATACAGGCAAGCCATCTTTTCCCGTATCCTGTTAAAAAACATAATAAACGTAGGAATCAGCAGCAGCATACTGCCCAGTATCAGCATGCTTCCCAGATTCAGTTTGGTAATGGAAAATACTTCCGGTATATAGAATATGATACCTGCCAGCAATGCCGCCATTACCCCCAGTAAGCCCCAATGCCATTTCTGAAGTGGGACACATGCCTTGTATACCATATAGAAACCTACTGCTGTAACCAGAAGGGCGGTAATGGTAGAGGTCTGGGCTCCATCCAGTGCAAACGCATATTGGTACATAACAATGATAATGACAATACACAAATCCGTCAGGGCTGCCGGCAGTGCCCGGTAAATTACTTTTCGCAAAAACTTTCCACTGACTTTGGATTCGTTTGGTTCCAATGCCAGCACAAAGGAGGGCAGTCCTATGGTTAAAAAACTCATAAGGGTCAGCTGAGAGGGTACCAGAGGATATTCAAAGGCTGCAATAATGGATATTATGGCTAGAAATACTGAAAAGATATTCTTTACCAGATACAATGCAGCAGTACGTTCAATATTATTTATAACACGGCGGCCTTCTGCCACAACCAGAGGCATAGCCGCAAAATCCGAATCCAGTAATACCAGTTCCGCCACCCCTGCGGCTGCTTCACTTCCGCCTGCCATGGCAATTCCGCAGTCTGCTGCCTTCAATGCCAGTACATCATTGACACCATCTCCGGTCATTGCCACGGTATGTCCCTGCTTCTGCAATGCCTGCACCAGATAACGTTTTTGCTCTGGTTTTACCCTGCCAAATACCGTATATTCTGTTGCTGCCTTCGCCAGTTCTTTCTTATTCTTAACCTTTGTCATATCTATATATTTTTCAGCTTCTTCGATTCCCGCTTCTCGAGCCACTGCAGATACTGTTTCCGGATGATCCCCGGAAATTACCTTTACCTTTACCTGATTGTCATTAAAATACTGAAACGTGGATTTTGCAGAATCACGAATGGGATTTTTCAGTGCAATCAGTGCCAATGGCACTTCATTTTTTAAAAACAGCAGTACTCTGGCTCCTGTAGCTGCATAACCTTCTGACTGCCTAATCAGTTCTGACTCCGGCTGTTTCCACAAAATATCCGGTGCTCCAAGATAATATGTCTCATCCGCCCCATAGGAAACGGAACTGTATTTGTTTTTGGAAGAAAATGCCTCCACTTTTATCGCTTTACGTCCTGTGGCCGCTTTGTCCTTAAAATACATTTTCAAGGTTCGCATGGTTTCATTATCTTCTGCCATATTTTCCACAAATTGACCGATTTGGCTCCTTAATTCTCCCTCATTCATATCCTCATTCAATGGGATAATTTCAGATACTTCCATTTTTGATTCTGTTATGGTTCCGGTTTTATCTACACAAAGCACATCTACTCTTGCCAGCGTTTCGGTACTTTTCAAATCCTGTACCAGAATCTTTTTCTGTGCCAGCCTTCCTACACTAACTGCAAGGGCAACACTTACCAGAAGGTAAAGCCCCTCCGGTATCATTCCTATAATAGCTGCAGCAGTGTTTTCCACACTTTCCTTTATTGTCAGTCCCAGCACATCATACTGCCGTAGAAACAGCAGAGCTCCTATGGGTACAATAAATGCTCCTATTAAATAAAGCAGATATGTCAGGGATTTCATCATTCCCGGCTTTTTCTGCCTTGTAGTTTTCTTTGCTTCTGCAGTGAGCCTTGCACCATAAGATTCTTCTCCCACCTTAGTGAGCCTTGCATAACATTCTCCTGAAATCACATAACTTCCGGAATACAGTTCTTTTCCAGGTGTCTTTGTAATTTCATCCGACTCTCCGGTAAGCAGACCCTCGTTTACCTGAATTTCACCGCTGATTACTTCTCCATCCGCATGAATCTGGCTTCCTGCTCCATAATACACAACATCATCTTCCACCAGTTCTTCCGTATCTATTTCACAAATCTCTCCATCCCGTATTGCCTTGGCTTTTGTCTTTGCCAATAAACTTAAGTCATCCAGCTTTTTCTTGGATACCAGTTCCTGGGCAATTCCAATTGCCGTATTCAACACGATAATCACAATAAAAGTAAGTTCTCTGTAGGAGCCTACCGCAATCAAAATTACCGCGATAAACACAAAAATCATGTTGAAAAATGTCAGTACATTTTCCAACACGATTCTCTTTATTGATTTTGTGGAAGAGGACAAAAGCATATTCACTCTTCCTTCTTCTATTCGTTCTTCGACTTCTTCTCTGGTTAATCCTTTTTCTGCAATATCAAGCATGATTCCACCTCAATCTTCTGTGTCCTGTTTCCTACTAGTAATAAGTATTTCCAATTTCTTACATTCTTATTATAGTTCTCACATGTGGAATTTTCAATATACAGATCGCTATACTTTGACAATAACTGACAAATCCGTTTTTTCATAACGATTATGGCCCGGTAAACTCTTTTTATATTTCCAGCATTTAATTGCCTCTTCTAAAGATTTTCCCTCATTGTCTGCAAAAAAATCCCGGATATAAGTATTATATTCAAACTGCTTATCAATGGTTGTTTTGTTCTTTTTCTTGTCTTCTAAGATTTGGTAATAGGCTTCTATTGCTTCGCCATAAGTTTTTCCGGTATTGCTTTTTAACCATTTTTGAAAGATAACATTGAAAGAAAAGGTCTTCCCTATTTTCTCTTTAAAAAAAGTTCTATGTGTTTCCGAACAGACAAAGTCAGGCTCTATTTTCGTATCTTCCATGATTTCTCCAACACTTACCGTAATCTTCCTTTTGGTAGAAACAGGCAGTACTTTACCAGTATCAAGAAAATGTGCAATCCTATCTGTAATCTCTATTTTCCCTCCAGAAGCCGGCAGATTATTTTCCCTGCAAAAATCTACTAATTCTTCCTTCAGGTAGTAAAAGCTGCGAAATGTTTTTCCATCCAACTGTCTATTTAAAACAGGTCTTTCGTCCATCTATTTTCTCCTTATTCACTGACACTATTCAAACATTATCTCTTTGATAGAAATTTTCTTTATCTTTTCAGTATAACGATACATGACTATTTCATAAATTGCAAGAAAAGACATAAGGGAAACTATCATGGAAGGAACATCAAAATTGTATTCGGGTACATTCCCAATATCCTTAAACACAACAGAAACCATAATCTTCAATAGAGCATACTGATATATGGTTCCAACCGCAAAACCAATATATGCCATCGGTCGATATCCCCCGAGAATTGCTCTGCAGCATTCCGTTTGCTGATAGCCGAACACACGCATCATTGCAATGGTTTTGGTATTGTCTTTGATAATCGTTGTAATTGCTAAGAAAAGTGTAGTGCAGGCAAGAATAATGCCAATCAAAATAATCATAACTGCCATCATAATACTCGATAATTCCTTCATGCTAAAGGACATCTGAGTCATAGCTGAATAGCAAAATGATGCAAACACAATAAAAAACACAAGCGTTTTTCGACTTCTTACTGTGTCTTTTCTCAGTTCCTCTAAAAATGCTTCTTCCCCATTCCTGCTTTCTTTTTGTTTCCTTATTTTTGATTTAGTCTGTGTCTTCTCTCTTAATAGCTCCAAAGCAGGTTTTTTCAATTTCAAATAAGCATAGAAAATCGCAAGAAATGAGAAAACAATCGTAGGCAGTACCACCAAGTACAATGCAAGCGTTGGGTGGAAATGCACTGAGTATTCGGGTAATATTTTATCTTCATTTTGTACTCTGTAAAAAGAAGGCATCATAGGAAAGGCCGCTGAAAATCCAATGGCAGTGCCTATGAACACACTGACACCAAACACCCAGAAATTTTTTGCAATACTTATATTAGAATATCCCAAAGCCTTCAATATGCCAAGCTCTTTTTTGTGAGAGTCAATATAGTGCTTAATATAAAAAAGCAGCATAATAACAGAAGTAATCAACAGACAGCCGCCACTGACGGCACTAACCACTTTGGCCGTGGATACCTGTGCATTATAAAACATCATAACCGGCTCCGATGTGATTTCGTCCTTAATGCTAGCAAGATCCATATTGAAATTTAGAAACAGTGTACAGACAAATACTGCACAACAGGCCATAACAGAAATCCCGATAAGTTTTGCTGTATCTTTTATTCCTACAACCATACCATCACCAACCAATCTCGTAAGCAGTCTTCTGTGATTTATTCACATAGATATCTGTAATTTTTCCGCTGTTCATCCTGATAACGGTATTTGCCATTTCCGCAATATTCAAATTGTGGGTTACCATCACAATGGTGATATTGTATTCTTTTTGCAGTTTATAAATATAATCAAGCACTTGACGGCCTGTCTGCTCATCTAAAGCACCTGTTGGCTCGTCAAGAAACAAGGCCTTTGGTTTTTTTGCCAATGCTCTGGCAACGGAAACTCTTTGCTGCTCGCCGCCGCTTAATTCACTTGGATATTTTCGAAGTTTATCCCCAAGTCCAACCGCTTCAATAATCCTTTTATAATCACGATTCCCCGCCAAATCAGCCCCCATTTTTACATTTTTATCTACATTCATATTGGGAAGAAGATAATATTGCTGAAAAATAAATCCAACGTTATTTTTCCGAAACTCCGTTAAAGCATTGTCGGAAAGTAAAGTGATATCTTCCGTATTGTAGCATACGGTACCGCTGTCCGGTCGTTCAAGACCAGAAATAACATTTAGAAAAGTGGACTTTCCAGAGCCGGAAGCTCCTAAAATAACTGTAAAATCACCATCGTCAATTTTAAGGTTAATTTTTTTCAGCACTTGAAATATATTTTCACCGTTTCCATAAGACTTTGTGATATCTTTTACTTCAATCATTATTTTCGCCTTCTTTCATTTTTTTCAAAAGACTGATAAATACTTCTGTTAACATCTTACCTATTTCTTCTCCTGTAAATCTACACATTTTTGTTGCACATAGTGTTGCAATACCATGGGTGTATATCCATAAATGATGATATAACCTTTGTGCTGATTTGTCGTCTACCCCACAGTCTTTCCGAACAGACGCTAGTATTTTTTCATAATTTTCGTCAATCAAAGGCAATATACCAGACAAATCAGGAATATTATCTTGCTCCGCCATAAAAAGAAGTTGAAACAGTTTTGATTCATTTATTGCAAACAGAATATACTGTGTTCCCACTCCCCGAAAAGAAAGTTCTTCTGATAATCCTTTTTCAACATATCTGGCATAAAGTTCTTTTGCAGCCCCAATAACTTCTTTTTGTACTTCCTCCATACTTTGAAACACCGTAAAAATAGGTCTTGGAGAACTGCCAAGCTTTGTACCTAATGCTCTGGCTGTCAATGCTGAGAAACCGTCCGTCTTTGCAATACTCAATGCAGCATCTACGATTTGACTCTTTGTAAATTTTGCTTTTGGTGGCATATGTGTATCCTCCTATATGCTAAAACAAGTGTTTTAAAACGTTTGTTTTAATTATAATTAGTTTTTACCAACAAGTCAATATTTTCCTGCTTTAAATTAAAGAAGACGACAGAGTTTTCACACTCTGCCGCCTTTCGCTTTCCCCTTTAAATTAACTACGAAACCAATCGCACACTTTTTCCTAAAGCGTTTCCATATACTTCACTATAAATTGAATAGTATTCATCAAAATTTAACAAACAGTAATTTCCCAAAACCTCCATTTCAACACCTGAGAGATTTACAACAAATTTCAAATTCGTCATGCCGTTTCTTAGATAAAACGACTTTCTACGAATCCGGTCCTCTTTATTATCTGCTTCTACTTCCGTACTTTCAATTTCCAAAATAAATCGTTTATCAGAATATCTTTCTTTCAGCATGTGAAAGGCAGCTCCACCCACACCACTACTACGCTGTCTGGAGGATATTGCAAAATAATCCAGCAATGCTAAATCTCGATGTAAAACTACAATTGCCAATCCTAAAAATTCACCATTATCATCTTCAATCGACAGAATTTCCACATTACCTTCTTCACGCTTTTCCAGTATAAGAGAGCTTGGCTTTTGCTCCACTGCCGGAAATGCCCTTTCGTATAAATGCCAAATTGCATCTAATTGATCTTTTTCATATGCTTCTACTAATCTCATTCTGTCTAACCTCACATTGCTATATCTCAACTATTTTATACCTTGTTACCCAAATACTTTAATACGGATTTGCCTCCTTGTCAAGGCGGGACCCTTTTTCATATCCGCCTCCACTGCCCCTCCTAACAATTTAAACTTAATAGACATCCTCTCTATTATATTTCATTTTTCTGCTTTTTTTACAAGATTATATGCTAAAATAAAAAGCATTAGAGTTCAATCTCTTTTCCAAATATATTACAAAGGACATAAATGATGAAGGAAAAAATTATTAAAGCAGGAAACGAAATTGTAAAAAATGGCGGCATAAAAGCATTAACCATTGCCCGGGTTGTCAGTGTCTGTAAAATTAGCAAAACCACCTTTTATAAACACTTCTCTTCTCGGGAGGAATTACTTCTTGAAATGAAAAAGGCCTGGGGAACGGAAGGTATGGACCTTCATACTACAAAGGAGAAAATTATCCATCAGTCTAGAGAAGCATTTTCTAATCATACTTTTGATCAGATTGATCTTGATACCATTGCAGAAGCTGTAGGCATTAAAAGAACCACTATTTATCGTTATTTTCCCAGTAAAGAAGAACTTTTGGCTGCAAGCTTAGAAAGTGAAATTTCCCATCGGATAGAAATGCAGAAATCCTTTGAGCACCTTGCATATGACCCCTATCAATTTTTACAATGGTTTTGGGACTATGGCTCCGGATATTATAATCAGTCCTTTAATAATTTACTACTTTACAACGCTCTCTATTATTCAAAAAGTAATCAAAAGGTAAAATCCGTGTTAGATGCTCTATGGAAACAGACCTCTGATATGATGGAGTATGTTTTTATAAGGGGAATAAAGGAGGGAAGGTTTAAAAAAGATATAGACTATGTTGAGCTGGCACAAATGATCCTTTCCTTTATTGGCGGAACTGCCATCTTTTCTTATGACAGATATGTAGAGTTAGGGCGGCGATTTCTTAAAATGATGTTAAAAGAAATTCTCTTGGTTCCAGAGAATATAAATTAAAATTTACAAAGGTGCGTTTATTGTCAATACTTGTTTTCCTAAATTTTGGTAAAAAAGTATTGACAAATCATATTTGTGAATATATTATAGAGAATACCACTTGCGACTTTGAGTTGTTTCTGGTACTATTCAAGCTTTTACATGGGTAAAAGCTTTTTATTAAAACTATTAACCTAGTAATTCTATATGAATTATATATAATTAATTTTTAATAAGGAGGAAAAGAACTTGGTTACAAATTGTATGCATTTTAAAGATGTCTTTTCAGAAATGAGAATCAGTAATCTTACACCGGAGTTATATACCATTGGAATTGATATTGGCTCCCGTCAGTCAAAAGGTATCTTGCTCTATGACAAAAAAATTTACACTGCTCTAACTGCCAGCGGAGTAGATACTCAGGAAACAGCCGACAAGCTGGTAAATAATCTGATTCAACTCTCCGGAATTCCCAGAGACAAAGTGGCCTGGATTACCGGAACTGGATATGGAAGAATTGCTATGTCCTTTGATGATATTCCTACGGGAGTCATGACAGAAATCACCTGTCATGGAATGGGAGCTCATTATTTGAACGATGGAACAAAAACAATTATTGATATCGGTGGGCAGGACTGTAAAGCAATTAAAATCGATCCTGAAAATGGCAGGGTAATAGAATTTTTAATGAATGACAAATGTGCCGCCGGTACTGGCCGATTTTTAGAAAAAACAGCTGAATTACTAGGATACGAATTAGAGGAACTAGGGGAGCGAGCATTAGAATCAAAGAAAAAACTTGAAATTAGCAGCCAATGTGTAGTATTTGCAGAATCTGAAATAATATCGCTAAAAGCGAATGGAGAAAAGCAGGAAGACATCGCAAACGGAATTCATTTTGCAACTGCCCGCCGGGTAAAGAATCTGGTCAATCGTATTGGTCTGGATCCTGAGCTGGTCTTCTCCGGCGGAGTATCTAACAATTCTGGGATGCGGCATGCATTAGAAGAGCTTTTAAAAAATCCTATTAAAGATACGAAACTGGATATGGTATACTGTGGTGCTCTAGGCGCTGCTGTACTTGCACAAAAATCATATAGAGATAATAAAAATTTAGCTCAAACAGCACCAAATGGAGGTAATCATGAAAATTGAACAGGTACTTGACCCTGCTTTAGTAAATGAAATAACCGGCGAAACTGTTCTAGGTATAGATATCGGTTCCCGAAATGCTAAGGCAGTACTTATACATAACGATGAAATCTATACTGTATTGACTGCTACCGGCATCAATATGCAGACCACATCCGACGAATTACTAGAAGAGCTTTTCGAAACTTCCGGACTAACCATTGATGATATAGATTATATTGTAGGAACCGGATACGGACGTGTATCTCTCAAATTCGAAAAAATTCCATCGGAAATTCTGACTGAAATCTCCTGCCATGCTATGGGTGCTCATTACCTGAATTCAGCCACGAAAACTATTATTGATATCGGAGGGCAGGATGCAAAAGGAATTCAAATAAATCCTGAAAATGGAAAAGTAATTAAATTTAAAATGAATGATAAATGTGCCGCCGGAACAGGACGATTTTTAGAAAAGGCAGCCAGTCTTCTTGATTTGAAAATAGGCGAATTTGGTGAACTCTCCTTAACTTCAAAAAAGACACTGGACATTAGTAGTCAGTGTGTTGTATTTGCAGAATCTGAAGTAATTTCATTGCGTGCAAAGGGAGAAGATCCTGCCGATATTGCAGCAGGTATATTATTTGCATCCGCAAAGCGTGTTATCAGTCTTTTGAACCAGATTCCACTTGAAGCTGACCTGGTATTTACCGGAGGGGTTTCTAATAATGTAGGAATGAAATATGCTTTGGAACAGCTTTTAGGTCATCCAATCGTAGTTCCCCGTCTCGACATGGTCTTCGCCGGTGCTCTGGGGGCTGCAGTATATGCTCAGAGGCTATCAAAGGAATCTGCACATAACCAAAAACAGGAAATATTGACACAGAAGGTAAATCTAAGTGATTTGACCCGTAAAATAGAAGATGCAGAAACTTCACTGATAGAGCGACTAGACGTTAAAAAAGTCGGATATCTATGTACCTATACCCCACTTGAGCTATTGAGCGCCGCCGGAATTATATATACAAGACTTGGAAAATGCGGATCTCCAAACGTAATTGCTCAAGGTGAACGAATTGTTAAAAGTGTATTCTGCGATGTAACAAAAAGTATTTTGGGACATTTTTCTACTGGCGATCCACTCCATGAGGCTTTGGATCAGGTTGTGACCTTTTATACCTGCGATTCCATGAGAGCAACTGCAGATGCCATCGATAATTATTTCAAACCAACCCTTGGTTATGTGGTTCCTAGAGGCAGCGAAAAGGATTCTGTAAGAGAAATGTTTCGTAAGCAAATTATCACCTTTAAACATGACCTGGAAACATTGACCGGAAAGCCCATATCTGACGAGACCCTTCGCAGCCATATTACTTTACATCGAGACGTCAGAACAAAAATCAGGGAAATCTCCAATTTGAGAAAACGGAATAACCCTCCTATTTCCGGAAATGATTTTTTGGAAATTACCAAAGCCTATCGTACTATTCCAGTATCGGAACTACCCTCAATTTTAGATGATATCTATAAGCGTCTGTCTGTAATTCCTGATGATACGGTACCAAGGCTACGCATTATGATAGCAGGAGGAATGATGGCGGATGGAGACCGCCGGGTTATAAATCTTCTGGAAGAACATCTGGGCGTAAATGTTGTTGTGGAAGATCATTGTACGGGATTAAGTCCTTTCTATTATGAAACAAAGCCTGCCGAGGATCCTTACGAGGAACTGGCTAATACTTATCTGGATCAGGCTCCATGTGCAAGACAATATCCTCTTAAAAAAAGAGTCGATTTTTCCACTGCACTGGCACAAGAATATCGGGTAGACGCTGTGATTTTCACCTATCTGAAGTTCTGCCCCTGCTATGGCATGACTAAAAAAAGTTTTATTGATCAGTTTCAGGATATGGGTATTCCCGTATTGGAGCTGGATACTGATTATTCTCAGGGTGATGTTGGGCAAATCAAAACCCGGTTAGAAGCTTTTATAGAAGTATTAAAAGAAACAAAGCAAGGAGGAATATCTCATGAGTAATACCAGTACACCGAATTCAACTATATTAACCGAACCTTCAAACCAGCTGGAGCATATTGAGTATAGTAAAAAGCAGCACGCCTATTCAAAGGGTATCGATCAGCTCTTTGACCTTGCCCTATCTTATATTGAGGATGCTGAGGACGGAAACACCAAAGGCCGTAAAGCTGCATGGACCCAAGGGGTATTTGAAGCACCTTTGTTTTATGCCTGCGATACCGTCCCAATGTCAGCCATTGATCTTGGAAGACTGAGTTCCAGAAATTCCGTTCAAATAGCTGAGGAGACTTTTGACCTGCCCAAAGAAACCTGTTCTATGATTTCAGTACTTTTGGGAGAATGGTTTCTGCGCAGAAACAGCTCAGTAAAGAAAGTAGTAGCCTTTAACAATGCCTGTGAGCCTTTTAATATGGCATATGAATTAATCAAGGAGCACGGATTTGATGTATACCGGGTAGAAGGAGGGATTCGCCCCAAGCTGAATCATGACGGAAGATATGAAGACGTATTGAAATTTATTGAAAAAGAATTGGCAGATTTAGCATTTTGGTTAACAGGTAAGCCTCTGAACGAAGATAAAATGACATTAGAAATTAAGCGCATGAATCGTATTGTTAACAAAGTAAGGAAAATTATGGAACTGCGCCTGGATAATCCTTTATATATGAAAAGTCTTCCTACCATGTTCATGCTGATGGGTTCCGGACATTATTTTGGAAAACCAGTGGAATTTGAAGCAGTGCTGGATCAAATAATTGAAGAGCTGAAGACTTCCCCTCAAATAGAATCTCCTTTGAAAAAAGTGGTTCCTTTAACATGGCTTGGTGCCAGAGGTCTTGAATTTGGAGTGTATAAAGCAGTGGATGACTGCGGCGGAGCACTGCTAAGCTGGTACACACCAAATCCTTACGACAAAAACTGGCGTGAAGATGTTCCCCCACTTGAGAGTATGGCTCACTATATTCTGGACTATTTCCTTGTAGGCTCTCCTGTTCATCAAATTAAAGGCATTGAAAAAATGATTCAGGAATCAAATTCAAAAGGAATATTCTTCTATCATTATGTAGGATGTGCCTTTGGCGGCGTACATGTAGAAATATTCCGCGATTACTTTAGGAAAATGGGGGTTCCAAGCATCAACCTGGACGGTTGCTTTCAGGTGGGTGCACCTTCCGGACAGCTTCTGACTCGTATCCGGGCCTTTATTGAAATGTTTTCATAATACCTTTGAACTATATAATAAGCCGCATGTTTCCTAAATAAAGGACCATGCGGCTTATTCTTCAAAATAACTGTTTTATGGTTCAAAGTCTTTCTCTACTCTATTGATTACATATTTGTCATATCGTGCCTTTCTATACCAGCTTATCCCTATCATTATTATTGCTACCACAATTACTGCCGTTCTTCGCCCGGAATCCGGGGAAAACAAACAAGATACCAGCATACCGGTTCCTGCCCCACCGAAAAAATCAATAATGCTTCTTTCCCTTCTAATATTCTTTATCTGGCCTAAAGAGGAAAGCAGATTTGTATCTGCCTGTTCTTTATATTCTGTCTCACTCAGCCGTTTTCCGCTTATCAGCTCATTCACACTAACTTCCAGTACTTCACAAAGTGCCTGAATCACGGATATATCGGGCATATAATTACCATTTTCCCAACGAGAGATGGTTTTATTCGTAACACCAACTTTTTCGCCTAATTCTGCCTGTGTCATCTTCTGCTCTTTTCTTAGCCCTGCAATGAATTTTCCAATTTCTATCTGATTCACGCTATCACCTCCTGAAAAAAGCATAACACAGGCAGATCATTTTGTATTCCCCACAAACAGCGAATCTAAATTTTTACATATTTCACGATACTTCCTGCAGCATTTCACAAGGTGTAATCTTACTGATTCTGGCAGAACATAATACAATAACCAATTCCGCCCAAAGAAGAACGACTGAAACAATTCCAAGGGTTGCCCCAAAGGATATCTTCATACTGCAATTTTGAATTCCAAAAACGGAAAGACTTAGAACTACGGCTGGTGTCACACCTGCAAACGCCCCGATGCATCCCCCCACTGCTCCTGCAAAAAATACAGGAATATAGTTCATGGTAATCTGCTGCATTATTTGCCCTGTGGTATAACCCAGTGCTTTATAAATGGCAATCTGCCTCTTCTCCCGGATAACCTGTGTTTTTACCAGCAGCATCAGAATTAATGCAATTACCAGAAATACAACGGTTGCCAGAACCTGACACAGTATTTTCATAATGTCTATAATAGAAACCAATGACATGCTTTGTTCTTTTTTCCCATTGATAATTTCCACTTTCTCATCTGCAAGCTCTTCTTTCAGAATCTCGATTACTTCATCCACCGACTCTGGTTCCTTCAGATAGATATAAAACATATTTGTAGCAAGCTTTTCATTCAGACGTTTTGCGCCTTTTAAAGTAATCATTGCATTTCTTCCCAGATGATTGATACCCTGATTCATTCCAACCACCAGATAATCCTGCCGGCCTTGGTTCATTTCTAAATAAATTACCTCTCCAACCGATACCCCCAGCTTTTGCGCCACCACGGTTGAAATCATAATCTCATTCTCATATTCCGGCCGTCTTCCCTCTACTACATTATCAACAGAAAGAATTTCGGTCTTATCATATATTTCACAGTTTAAGCTTATCTCCTTCTCTCCTTTCTCCGCTATCATATCTTCGGTTGCAAATTCAATACTATGGGCGGTCTCCTCCATATTTTCTATCTTTTCTTTTATAACCTGCTTATTGTCTTGTTGAAACGGTACTCCTATATCTGCTACTTCCAGACCAATAATATTGGTCATTTGTTCTTTATCCAGCACCAGATTTTGATAGAGACTGACTGCTATATTGCCGATAAACACCAGTATGGCAACAATCAGGGATATTGAAATATTCTTTTTGGCATTTCCCAAAATCGGTTTCACACCAATTGCAGTATTTAAAGGAAGCCTTGTTTTATCCAATCTTATATGATTCCTACGGAAATTGTGAGTATATATCCCGTTACGCAGGGCATATAAAGGAGTGATTTTTCGGTATCTGCGGGCAGAAAAAAGTACTACCGTCAAAATCAGAAGAGCGGTCACCCCTATACTGATAAAAGCACTCCATGGTTCAAAGCCCATCTTCCACTGTACTCCCATAGAGCTAGATAAGATTCCTCCTATGACATCGGCGGCTCCCTTTGCCCCAAGCAGACCGCCTGCCATACCCAAAGCCCCAATTACTTCAAATTCTGCTACTGTTGCTGCTACCAGCATGCCACTGGTATAGCCGGATGCTTTCAACATCCCAATGTTTCTCATGTTCATTTCAATGGAATTATTAATATTAAAGCGAACAATAATCAAGGAAATCAAAATCAGCAAAAAAGCAAATATGGTTAAAACTGCCATTAAAATATTTGCAGTAATGCTTGTTCCATATTTTAACTGATCATATACTAAATCCTGCTGATCTGTGGTCATGTAGTCTGAAATCTCTTTTTTTAATGTCTGCCCGGTATTAATCATAAATGGTTCCTGCTCTGTATTGTCCTCCAACTTTGCCCGGTATATATAACCTTTGCCACCCAATTCTTCTGATAATTTATCAAAGTACTGCTCTGAAATAAAAGTTTTTTCTGTTGGAATATTGGTAGGTGTGGCAAACATAACATCTTCTGTAAATCCATAAATCTCAAAGGAGTATGTTTTATCATGTGATACGATATGAAGGGTTTCGCCTGTACTGTATCCCATTCCTACCTTCATATAATAAGGCAGTATAATCGAATTTTCTTTCCACTCTTTCCCCTTATCTATTATTTGGATTACAGAAAGGTTACGCTGTGCATCTTTCCTTTGAAAAAGAAAACTAATTTGATTTGCCTCTTCTTCTGTTTCGTTTTCAGAATAATATTTTGTTCCAGTTGTCCAGATGCCTTCCTCCGTTTCTAAATACGTTACCTCCTGCTTCTCCGCTAAAATTCTCTCTATTTCATCTTTTTGTTCACTGGCACTAAAAAGGAAGTAATCCGCACCATTTACTGCCGTATTTCGTTTATCAATCACTTTATCCATATTGGAAAGTACTGATATTCCAACATACAGCATCAGTACTGCCACAGCCACCAATGTAAAAAAGATAAAGGCATTTCCCTTTTGTCTTTTTATATTATCCTTTGCAATCAGTAAAATCCCCATACTACCACCCCATTTCACTTAGAAACCGGCGCAGTTTTTCGTGTCGTTCCTTGTCACCAGGCTGATAGCCCCCTAGATTTACTTCATCTAAAATCATGCCATCCTGTAGATACAGAATACGATTTCCCCGCCTTGCCGCCCGCATGTCATGAGTCACCATAATAATGGTCTGACCGTTCCTGTTCAAATCCGTAAGGATATCCAGTACATTGACCGTATTTTGGGAATTCAGTGCTCCAGTGGGTTCATCTGCAAACAAAATGGAGGGCTGGTTGATAATTCCTCTGACAAGTGCGGCTCTTTGCGCCTCACCTCCGGAAAGCTGTGTGGGGTATTTGTGAAATACTTCCTCTGTCAATCCTGTTTTTAATAGCAGTTCTTTGGCTTTGTCTGCTATTTCCTTTCGTTTCTTTGACACCAAAAGACCACTGACCAACACATTATCAAGCACACTCATAGTATCATTCAGAAAATTTTGCTGAAATACAAAACCACAGTTTTTCCTACGGAAAACAGCAAGCTTATCATTGGAATACCGGGATATTTCCTCATTTCCAATCATAACCTTTCCAAGAGTGGGACGGTCCATTCCTGACAAGGAATAAAGAAGGGTACTTTTTCCAGAACCGGAATTTCCCATAATAACGGTAAAGTCTCCTTTGTTAATAGAAATATTTAAGTTTTTTAACACGTGTTGCTGCAAACTTTCATTTGAAAAAGTTTTACACAAATCTTTTGCTTCCAATATTTTTTCCATAATTCAAACCTCTTTCTGATGTGGAGCCTTTTTATTTCAAAGTGTTTTCAATAAAAATAAAAAAGCCATGATTTATCATGACTTTATTATAACGAAAGATTCTTAGTAAGTCTTAAGCCCATTCCTGTTTAATCCTTAACCAATCCTTAAATCCCTTCAAACCTTTCTTAAATACAGCTCTACTACGAATCCGTTATCATTATAGCATTCCATGGAACCCTTCATATGTTCCATAAAGTAAGCAGACAGAAAGAGTCCCAGCCCGGCCCCGCTTTTTCCTTTTCCATTGCTGCCCCTGTAATATTTCTGCATGACAAGAGGAAGTTCTTCCTCCGAAACTCCCATTCCATCATCCCTCAGTTTTACTATAATTCCGTCTTTCTGCTCCAGAAAGTCTGCTTTTACTCTAGTCCCTGCATATTTAAAGGAATTATTTACAATATTATCAATTACCTGTTTTAATCTCAGCCTGTCCATATAAATTAAACATTCCGGTATTTCATTCTTTATTTCCACTTCTTCCATCATATCTGCAATTACCAGACAAGACTCCTCTAAGGGCTCTACCGGCAGATTATCCAGTTCTTCCAGTGTAGCATGAAACATATTCCCAATCAGCGAATCAATCATATCAGACTTTTTCTCAATAAGTTCTATTTTCTTCAGATTGCTCTCTTTTTCTTCCCGGGTTTCTGCCATTAATATCTTGATTTTTAATACCTCACAGGCAGCTTTTATTGCTGCAACGGGAGTTTTAATATCGTGGGAAAGTCCTGCTACCAGCTCCTTTTTACTTATATTGGCTTTGTATTCATTTTCCTTGGCAAGCTTTAATTCTTCCCGCATCAAATCAAAACTCTCGGTAAATGCACCAAAATAGTATTTCTTGTGGATGTAAAGGGGCTGGTCCATATTGCCCTTTGCCACCTCCGAAGCAAAGGACTGAAGTTTTTGAAAGGGATGGATATAAAAATAATAAAGCAGCCCTATCAATAGGTAACCCAGTAATAAAACAGCCGCTCCTGCAAAAATCATCCTTCTTTGCAATATTAACTGCTGCTGTTCCAACTGTTCTCCCATGCCTGGAAATATAATTTTCCCCAAAAGCATATCCCCTGTTGTATAATCCAGAGAGATTTTATGATAACGGAGAGCCTCATTCACTTCGTCTGCATAATTGGAGTCCGTCTTCAGATAAATTTGGCACCCAAATTCTTTTTCCAATTCTTCTCTGTTTCCTCCCAGATTCAGAGCAGAAGAAATCTCTTTATATTTTGCATTCAGGCTTACCATATCTACCGTATCATATTCCCTACTGCTGATTCCCCTGCTGCCAAACAGCACCAGCAAAAGAAGTCCAAGGGTAAATACTGCCGTTATATATCTTAGTTTCATTTTTTACAGCTCCATCATATATCCGGTTCCCCAAATTGTTTTTATGATTTGAGGCTCATTGGGTACTTCTTCTATCTTCTCTCTCAGCTTACGAATATGTACATTTAACGTACTGTCACTGAAATAGTTGTCTCCCCAAACGTTACAAAATAACTGTTCTTTGCTGACAATTGTATTTCTGTGCTCAAACAAATACTGAAACAGTTTAAATTCTTTCGCTTTCAGTTGAATCTCTTTTCCATTTACATTTACCCGCATGGCTCCTTGATTTATGGAAATTATACCCTGTTCGTCACTTTTACTTTGGTCACTTTGTTTTACCATCCGCTTTATCATAACCTTTACTTTGGCAAGCAGAACACTTAAGGTATACGGCTTTTTAATATAATCATCTCCGCCGATGTTAAGAGCAATTAATACATCATCATCACTTTGTCTTGCACTGATAAAAAGAATGGGGATATCCGAATTCCGGCGTATTTCCTTTACAATCTGAAATCCGCTGTCTTCCCCCAAATTAATATCCATCAAAAGAATATCCACTTGATGCTCTTCTAAAAATCTCCAGCATTCTGCCGCAGTTTCCACAGAGGCACAGGAAACATCAAACATCTCAAAATATTCGCAGGTCATACTTGCCAAATCTGTTTCATCATCTACAATTAAACAATTATAATGCATTCTTTTCTCCTTTTTAGAACAAAGTGTCTTCGACACTCAGGGGCTTGCCTGCCTCTTATCCTTAAGGGCTTTCCTATAATAAAAAATAACCAGTAGACATACAGTCCACTGGATTCGTAATGAGACATCGGGGATTCGAACCCCGGACAGCTTGATTAAAAGTCAAGTGCTCTACCAACTGAGCTAATATCCCATATTTTAACTGGGCTAGCTGGATTTGAACCAGCGAATGCAGGAGTCAAAGTCCTGTGCCTTA
>CAZUKR010000046.1:17976-20162 GCA_964620885.1 uncultured Eubacterium sp. | reverse complement strand
GCTATACTGATTGCTGCAATTCTAGAACCGATAAGGCTGATTGCAAACATTAAAAGTCCTATAAAACTGATTACCATAATACTGAGTAACAGGGAAAGCCCTGTTGCCTCCAGGGCAGTATATTTATTCATGGTTATGGGATTGATGATTACAAACATACTAAACTCCTCACCTGCATTGGTCAAAGCTACAGTATGTAACACTTTTCCCCAATCCGGTATAAATTCTATATGTTTGATCAACAATATAACTTCCTCCAGGAATATAAGTCCTGTTATCCCAATTGCACTTAGTATAATACTTCCAATCTGACCAACTGCCCAACGTATCCTCCCTGTCCTGATTACCTGGTACATACCCCATTGCTGCATAAATGGTACATTGGAATAGTAATAAACCACAAATGCCATTACCAGTATCTGAAAATAAATATTAGAAAGTAAAAACGTAATTACCCAAGGCGTAACAGGATACTGAACGGAAACACAAAATGAACGCATTCCCTGCAAAAAAATATCCTCCAGAAAAAACAGTAATACTGCAAATATTCCCATTTTTACTCCCCAAAAACGCTGTATGAAAATTTTCCATATCATGTTCCACTCTATCCATATATTATTCACGTTCCAATTTCCTCCGTATTTTTCGGTAAATTCCAATGGATAATATTCCTCCCAGTATCACCGATACCAAGACTGCATATAAAAATGACAACCAGTCATTCTCCCAAATGTTCCAATAAGTGGCGTCAAAAATCATCTTTACCCTCAACGCCGGAATATCTTCTACAAATGCCGATACATAGTAATATAACAAATAATATCCGATTAGAGGGACGGACATTACAAGCAGCTTATTGGATATATATAAGGAAATATAAGCCGCAAATAAGGATAGTACGGCTGCCAGCAATCCCATTTGCACGCCCACAAGCAAGAAATATGAAAAATAGCATTCCTGTTCTAGAAAGAAACGAAATCCGCCGCTTTCCATAAGTGATGTATAGATACCACCCTCCCTTTCATTCCATGGCAGCCATATATGCAGGACCAGTACATATATACATACTCCCAGCACCATTGTCACCACGGAGGATAGGAATATTACAATTATTTTTGAAAATGTGTAATTTTTTAAATTTCCTCTTGCCATCATAAAATTAATATATTTTGTTTCCAGATCATCACAGAAACAGTCTGCATAGGAACATGCGCAAAATGCCATTGTAAGTAAAAAGGGAACTCCATAAAGTGCTCCTGTATAAAAATCAACTACGGATCTTCCTATTATATTTCCAGACGCGACCAGAAGTGCAAGAAATACCCCCACTGCTCCTATTGCCAGCTTTCCGGAACTGATGCATCTCCAAACATCCATCTGAAGATAATGTGTCTTCTGTTTCACTAGTACTTATCCTCCATTGCAATTTCCTCGCCCGTCTCCCCATTTATAAATACCAGCAAAGGACTGCTTGTCTTTTCACCATTATTTTCTATGGTTTCTTCTACATTAAAAATCCACACCGGCATCATCTGAAACATATTCTTTTCCGCATGTTCTGTCATATAATACAACGTTGCATCTGTAACTATGTACTCCGCTCCCGTAAGCAGCTGGTTATACTTATATGCTACCTTGGATGCTATTTCTTCAAATGGTTTTAAAGTTATATTTTCTTTATTTTCTGTAAAATCATATATTTTTTCTATTTCTAAATGTTGTATTCCATCCTTGGAATATAATACCTGTATTGGTGCATTTTCTGCTGAGGGACTTTTAAACAGATTCGCATATGGATGATACTCCGGCAGATTCTGTACTTTTTGGCGAATAGAAAAAAAATAACACTCATCTTCCTTTGACCAATTATCCTTATATATACTGGTATCTTCGTTCCCATCCATATCCATTGCATATTCTTCCTTCTGCATTGTCTCATAGTCCAGAGCATAAACATCATATTCTAACTCCCCCGGACGGTATCCCATCTGCTCCAATTTTTCTTTAATATCAGAAAATACCTCTTCCCATGCTGCAAACTCTAAATTGGTATCTTGTTTGTATTTGTCCAAATTTCCACCTGCAGACAAATCAAAGCAATTATCTACATAGCCTGAAAGTGAGCCCCGGTAATTGACTCCTTCCGAAGAAATATTCAATGTCTCCATGTTTTGTCCCTCATAATA
>CAZUKR010000046.1:0-17876 GCA_964620885.1 uncultured Eubacterium sp. | reverse complement strand
ACTACACCTCCATTAAGGCGTTCCGAGTGTGCCCGCAATATCCCCGTTCCTGTTCCACCTGTTACGGTAACATAGCAGCTTTGTTCATTATCTGCTTTCGTGGCCCTTTTGGATATTGGGTCTATTCTTGATATGTGACTAACTGTTATATTAAATTCTACTGTTTGTGCATGAACTGGTACAGACATCGCACAAATACAGATAAGCGCTAATGCTACACATATTCTTTTGTTTATTTTCTTTTTAACCATATATGTTTTCCCCCTATAATATATAAACCTAAGGTGTATACCGTCCCAGTAAGTTTATGGTACTCGCTCCACTCCCCCAAATTGTTTCCATATAATAATATACTCCTTTGGGTGCCTTCGCCCAGTATTGTGCAGACTGCCTGCGTCCAATATTATTCGATGATATTATTACATCTCCTGAAAACACCCTTCCATTATTAAGCTGCCTGGAACATGCCCGGACATCCCCCGCTCCTTTTGCACAACCTGTGGCAGTAATATAAGTTTTCTGCTCATTATCTGCTTTTGTTGCTCTTTTAGAAATGGGATCCGGACTATTCGTTTTACCAACCGTTATGTTAAATCCAACCGTTTGTGCACAGACAGGAACGCTCGTTCCAATTATGCACAAGCAAATTGCCCCCATCACTAACAATCTTTTTTTAACTCCATTCAACATCTCTCTTCCTCCCCTTTGCATAATTTTTGTTTTCTGTATCTACTCTACAATAAAACCTTTCAAAAAAACATATCGTATTTAGAAAATTTTGTCGTAGAATAGCGTATCTTCCACATTATTTTTATATAATAAAAAAACCACCGCAAAAGGTACATTTCAAATACCTTTTGCAGTGGTTCTTATAAATAAAATACTTTTTCCGATTCTCTTATACTAACTCAAGAAGAACTTCTAAAGCACCGTCACCTTTACGCTGACCAATTTTAACGATTCTGGTGTATCCACCGTTACGATCTACATACTTTGGAGCAACTTCGTCAAATAACTTGGCAGCTACGTCAATTACCTTGGTGTTTCTTTTCTTTCCTGCGTTCTCAGCTGGTACAGATGTTACAGTGTAAAGCACTTTGTTCATCTGACGTCTTGCATGTAAACGGGAAGGAAGGTCTTTTTTAATCTTCTTTTCTACTTCATCATAAACAGTAACTCTTTTACCATCTACAACTTCTTTTACTCTTTTACCGTCTTTGTCCTTGCGGGCAACTTTAGCGGTTACAGTAACTTCTTCAAAGTTATCTTTTTCTTTTACAGCTAAAGCAATTAATCCTTCTGCAACTTTACGGATTTCTTTTGCTTTTGCTTCTGTAGTAACAATTCTACCATTGTTTAATAAAGCTGTTACCTGATTTCTAATTAAAGCTTTTCTCTGGTCAGAAGTTCTGCCTAGTTTTCTATATTTTGCCATCTTATATGGTCCTCCATTTGTGGAATATCCGACAATGCCTTTTGGGCTTATTCACCGAATACTATAACTTGTCTGTGTGCCACTCATGAATCAACAGGGCTTCGCCTTTTGGGCTTACAAACCCTGCTCTATATGAGTTAGAATTGGTTTACGGAACCCGCCCAAACGTTAGTAGTTTGGTCGGTATCACCCAAGCGAGGCGCTTACTCCTCGAAAGGAACCTGCTTAAATGCAGACCTCCCCGCCCGAACATTAGCAGTTCGGTCGGTATCACCCAGGCGAGGCTTACTCCTCGGCCTGTTAGACTAAGGAACCTGCTTGAACGTTAGTAGTTCAAGCAGTGTCACCCCTCCGAAGAATTTCATTCTTCTCCGGGGTTCAGCTGTAAACCTAATTCTTTTAATTTTGCTAATACCTCTTCTAAAGACTTGCGTCCAAGGTTACGAACCTTCATCATGTCTTCCGCTGTTCTGTTTGTCAATTCTTCAACAGTATTGATTCCTGCTCTCTTCAGGCAGTTATAAGAACGAACGGATAATTCAAGTTCATCAATGTTCATCTCAAGAACTTTTTCTTTTGCATTGTCTTCTTTTTCAATCATGACTTCTGCTGTTCTTGCATTCTCGGATAAATCAATAAAGAGATTCAAATGCTCACTTAAAACTTTTGCTGCTAAACTTACTGCTTCATCCGGCTCTAATGTTCCGTTTGTATATACATCTAATGTAAGTTTATCATAGTCTGTAATCTGTCCCACACGAGTATTCTCAATTGCCAAGTTTACACGCTCTACTGGGGTGTAAATAGAATCAATTGCAATTACTCCGATTGGCACATCATCACTCTTGTTCTTGTCGGCACTCACGTAGCCTCTTCCTTTGGTAATGGTTAATTCCATATATAGTTTGGAATCAGCACCGCCATTTAAGTGAGCGATTACCAAGTCCGGGTTTAAAATCTGGATATCAGGATCAACCTGAATATCTGCTGCTGTCACTACGCCTTCGCCTTCAAATTCAATGTACGCAACTTTAGACTCGTTTGTTGAGCTGGTGTTTCTTAATGCCAGATTCTTGATGTTCATGATAATTTCTGTTACATCTTCCTTCACACCAGGAATAGAACTAAACTCATGTAATACACCATCGATTTTCACCTGGCTGACTGCTGCGCCCGGTAAAGAAGAAAGCATGATTCTTCTTAAAGAATTACCAAGGGTCGTCCCGTATCCTCTTTCGAGTGGTTCTACAACAAATCGGCCGTATTTTTTATCTTCTGAAATTTCAGCAATTTCAATTTTCGGTTTTTCAAAATCGAACACTACAAAGTCCCTCCTTTTCGGGTATCGTTGCTCATAAATTATTATTTAGAATATAACTCGACGATAAGCATTTCATCAACCGGAACGTCGATAACTTCTCTGCTTGGTAATTCTTTTACCGCACCTTTTAAGTTTTCCTGATCAACATCTAACCAATCTGGTGTTAATCTTCCACCAGTTACCTCTAAAACATCTTTATATCTCTGGGAACTTTTACATTTTTCTTTAATTTCGATTGTGTCACCAGCTTTTACACGGTAAGAAGGAATGTTTACCTGTTTTCCGTTTACTAAAACGTGCTTGTGGTCAACAATCTGTCTTGCTTCTTTTCTAGTTCTTGCAAGACCCAGTCTGAATACTACGTTATCTAATCTGCTTTCCAGAATAATCATCAGGTTTTCACCTGTCATGCCCTTCATTCTGTCTGCTTTTTCATAATAGTTGCGGAAAGGTCTTTCCAACACACCATAAATGAATTTTGCCTTCTGTTTTTCTCTCAACTGAAGTCCGTATTCAGATATTTTTTTATTTCCTCTTCTTGACTGTCTATTAGATTTTTTATCTATTCCTAAATAAATCGGATCTAAGCCAAGGGATCTACATCTTTTAAGAATTGGAACTCTATTTACTGCCATCTTAATCTATACCTCCTAAATTAGACTCTTCTACGTTTTGGTGGGCGACATCCGTTATGAGGTACTGGAGTAACGTCTTTGATACTTGTTACTTCAAGACCACATGCCTGAAGCGCACGAATTGCTGCTTCTCTTCCTGAACCAGGTCCTTTTACCATAACGTCTACTGTTTTCAAACCATGTACAAGAGCTGCTTTTGTAGCAGTTTCTGCTGCCATCTGTGCCGCATATGGAGTAGATTTCTTTGAACCTCTAAAACCAAGACCGCCTGCACTTGCCCATGATAAAGCATTTCCTTCAGCATCTGTAAGTGTTACAATTGTATTGTTAAAAGATGACTGAATATGTGCCTGTCCGCGTTCAACGTTTTTCTTTACACGCCTTTTTGTTACTTTTTTTGCAGTGTTTTTAGCCATATCTAAACTAACCTACTTTCTTCATATTTAATCTTATCTTGCTACACTATTACCCTCTAAATATAAATTTAGAAGAATTTTTACAAGATAGTTACCGCTTAGTATCGGTAACACAGTCTGCACTAATCTCAAGCTGCATTTATGCGCTTGCTTTCACTAAGTGTTTTACTTCTTCTTGTTTGCTACAGTTCTCTTTGGACCTTTTCTGGTTCTTGCATTTGTCTTTGTCTTCTGACCACGAACTGGAAGTCCTTTTCTATGACGGATTCCGCGATAGCATCCGATTTCCTGTAATCTTTTAATATTAAGTGCAATTTCTCTTCTTAAATCACCTTCTACAGTCTGGGATTCATCAATTGCTGCACTGATTCTTTTTACTTCTTCGTCAGTTAAATCTCTGACACGAGTATCCGGGCTAACTTTTGCTGATTCTAAGATACGGGTAGCGCTAACTCTACCAATACCATAAATATAAGTTAATCCAACCTCAACACGTTTTTCTCTTGGTAAATCTACACCTGCGATACGAGCCATTTGTGTTGTACACCTCCATTATTTTTAATTAAATTTTAATTAGTATGATATTCATACCGGTATCTGTTGGGCAAATCTGCAACATGATCCACCGAACACGCGAAAAACAAACATATACAGCTACGGTTGCTCGTCCTGAAATGTGTGTATATCTTTGCTTAGTGTTATAAATATTCTGTTTCGTACTTTTATTCAGTCTTCCTCGGTATCAAAAAAACTGAATCCAGCAGTACGACCTGGTTATTATGAATAGTGACTCAACCCTTGGGGTTCTCTCACTACAGCCGCACATAAATCAGACAAACATTCTCAAGGAAGTTCTGACTAACCCTGTCTTTGTTTGTGTTTTGGATTTTCACAGATTACTCTGATACTTCCTTTTCTTTTAATGACTTTGCATTTTTCGCAAATAGGTTTTACTGATGATCTTACCTTCACAGCAATTCCTCCTTTCCTCTAAAAGCCCATTTCATGCGGTTTACACGCACTTTAAATGGTTTTCTCCAAAAGCGTCCGACTAATATTATATCATTGGCATATGGAAAAATCAAGTTGTTTTAATTCTTTTTTTACTTTTTATTTATCTCTCCAAATAATTCTTCCTTTTGTCAAATCATATGGGGACATTTCAATGGTTACTTTATCACCTGGTAAAATACGAATGAAGTTCATTCTTAATTTTCCACTGATATGTGCCAGAATTTGATGACCATTTTCCAGCTCTACCTGAAACATTGCATTTGGTAATTTTTCAACTACGGTTCCTTCTACTTCAATTACATCTGCCTTTGACATTCTTTTATTCCTCCTGATTTACGATATAACTTAATGGCTCTTTTTATTTCTTCATTCCGAAAATTCTCATCCTGGGTAAACACCTCTGTAACCTCTTTCGGAAGCTTTTTGATAATCTGAATATGTTTCTTGTTTTTTTTCTTTGGCTTTTCTACGGGCTTTAACTTTCCGTCCGCCAGATAATACCCATCGGCTTCTTCTTTTATAATTACATAAATGCTGCCTTTATCATTACCGGATTTGGATACTGCTAAATTGATATTCATCCATGTTCCTCCCTCCGGCACCTATTAATTTAATTCCTCTTCAGTAAGAGTTAATATTTCCGGTTCTCCGGATGTGATTAAAACGGTATTTTCGTAATGGGCTGATAAAGAACCGTCTTCTGTAATTACGGTCCAATCATCATCCAGCCATTCTACATCATAACGTCCTGCGTTAATCATAGGTTCTATGGCAAGAGTCATGCCTGATTTCAAACGTACCCCTCTGCTCTTTTGTGCAAAGTTAGGTATCTGAGGATCTTCATGGAGATTGGTTCCAATTCCATGTCCTACCAGATCCCTTACTACGCCATATCCAAAGCTTTCGGCGTATGTACCAATAGCGTTTGAAATCTCATGCAGATGATTTCCTTCTTTTGCGTACTTTATGCCTTCAAAAAAACTCTGTCGTGTTCGTTCTATTAATAGTGCTGCTTCTTTGGAAATTTCACCTACTCCATGGGTTCTTGCTGCATCAGAGTGATATCCTTTATAAATAACTCCAATATCCAGGCTTACAATATCTCCTTCGTGAATGAGGTGCTTCTTTGTTGGAATCCCATGCACCACCTCTTCATTTACAGATACGCATACTGCCGCCGGATAACCATTATAATTTTTAAAGGATGGGATGCATCCATAGCTTCGGATAATTTCTTCTCCCAGCTTATCTATTTCCCAGGTTGACATTCCTGGTTTCAATTCTTTTTTCAGATTCTCATGAACCTTTGCCAGAATTTTTCCTGCGACACGCATTAATTCGATTTCTCTGGCAGATTTTATTGATACTGACATATAGTTACGCTCCTAAACTTTCCATAATGGCACCGAATACATTTTCCATCGGCTGAACACCATCTACGGTTTTCAAAATTTCTTGTTTCTTATAATATTCTATTAATGGCTGTGTCTGCTCATGATATACTTCCAGACGTTTCTTTACTGTATCCGGCTGGTCATCATCTCTTAATACCACTGCACTTCCACACCGATCACAAATTCCTTCCACCTTAGTTGGAATAGATACGATATGATAAGTTGCTCCGCAGTTTGGGCAGGCACGTCTTCCGGACATTCTCCGAATAATATTTTCATCGGGAACATCCACATCTATAGCATAATTCATTTTTTCATTTATTTTTTCAAGTGCTGCATCCAATGCTTCTGCCTGAGGAATAGTTCTTGGAAAACCATCCAGTACAAAGCCGCTTTTGCAGTCATCCTGTTGTATTCTGTCTACTACCAGTTCTACTACCAGCTCATCCGGAACCAGCAGCCCCTGATCCATAAAAGTCTTTGCTTTGTTTCCTAACTCGGTACCATGTTTAATGTTTGCTCTAAAAATATCACCAGTGGAGATATGAGGGATATTGTATTTGTCTGCAATCTGTTTTGCCTGTGTTCCTTTTCCTGCTCCTGGCGCCCCCAGCATAATAACTTTCATAAACATTCCTCCATAAATCTTCTTATAAACAACTTTAGTGCACCGTGGGAGATGCATGAAGCACCTCCTGGGTACACATATTAGTCATTCAAAAATCCTTTGTAATAACGAACCAGCATTTGGGATTCAATCTGCTTTAATGTTTCAATGATAACACCTACGATGATGATAATGGATGTTCCACCAAAAGATACGCTTGCGCTAAATACTCCGTTAAATATAATCGGAATAGTCGCTACAATCATAAGACCTACTGCCCCTATAAGTACGATATAATTCAAAATTTTTGTTAAGTAATCGCTGGTTGGTTTTCCTGGTCTGATACCTGGAATAAAACCACCCTGGCGTTTCATATTATTCGCAATCTCAAGGGGATTGAAGGTAATAGATGTATAGAAATATGCAAATGCAATTACTAATACAACATATACCAGCAAACCAAGGCTGTATATCGGTTCTTTCGGATTACACCAGTTTGACTGGGATAAGCCGTGAAGAATTTTACTTCCTACACCTGATCCATCTCCCTTTCCCATAATAGTAGCAATTACTACCGGGAACTGCATAATGGACTGTGCAAAAATAATTGGAATAACACCTGATGTGTTTACTTTCATTGGAATGTAAGTTGACTGACCGCCTACCTGTTTTCTTCCCTGAATCTTCTTGCTGTACTGAACCGGAATTCTACGCTGTCCATCCTGAAGAAAAACAACTAAAACTATGGTTACCAGAATAACTGCAAGAATAACAACAACCGCAATAATTGCATTTCCTACATTAGCAGCATTTGCAATAAATCTGGTATATAAAGTCATTAAATCTTCTGGTACACGTGACAAAATGTTGACAGTCAATACAATGGAAATACCATTTCCGACACCTTTTTCGGTGATTCTTTCACCAATCCACATAAGAACTGCGGAACCAGCTGTTAAAGCTGTAACCATCATAACTACATTTAATACACTAAATTCTTCCAGATATCCGCTACGGCCAAATCCGATTGCCATGGCTGTAGACTGTACAACTGCAAGTATTATAGTCATATAACGTGTAATCTTGGTAATTTTTTTTCTTCCGTCTTCGCCATCTTTCTGCATTTCTTCCAATTTTGGAATAGCAATAGTCAGAAGCTGAATAATAATGGAAGATGTAATGTACGGTGTGATACTAAGGGCAAATACTGACATCTGCTCAAATGAGCCACCTGTAATAGCATCAAAGAAGTTCAGCGCATCGACTCCCTGATTTGCAAACCAGTTGGCAATTACCTCACCATTGACACCCGGCAGGGGTAACTGTGACCCCAACCGAATGACAATTAACATTCCTAATGTAAAAAAAATACGATTCCTAATGTCCTTAATTTTGAATGCGTTACGGAATGTCTCCAGCATTAGATCACCTCTGCTTTTCCGCCCAGAGCCTCAATCTTTTCTTTTGCGCCTGCGCTGAAGGCATTTACCTGTATAGTAAGTTTTTTGGTAAGTTCACCGCTTCCAAGAATTTTAACACCATCTCTTGGATTTTTAACGATTCCCTGTTCCTGTAAACTTTCTACAGTTACGACAGCGTCGTTATCGAATACTTCTAATTCAGCTACATTAATTCCGATAATGGTCTTGGAATTTCTGTTGGTAAAACCTCTTTTAGGTATTCTTCTATATAATGGCATCTGACCACCTTCGAAACCAGGTCTTGGAGCTCCGGAACGAGCCTTCTGTCCTTTGTGTCCCTTACCTGCTGTCTTACCATTTCCTGAACCATGTCCACGTCCTCTTCGGAAATTATCGCTCTGTTTTGAACCTTTTGCTGGCTGTAAATTTGATAAGTCCATTCTGACACCTCCTTACTTTAATATTAGATTTCTTCTACTTTCACTAAATGTCTTACTCGCTGAATCATACCTCTGATTGCTGCATTATCAGGCATTTCTACACTATGGTTTAATTTTCTTAACCCTAATGCTTCTACTGTTTTTCTATTCTTTGGAACAGCACCAATTGTAGATTTAACAAGTGTAATTTTTAATTTTTCTGCCATTTTCAATTCCCTCCTTAACCAAGTATCTCTTCAACAGATTTACCGCGAAGTTTAGCTACTTCTTCCGGAGATTTCAACTGACTTAAAGCGTCAATAGTAGCAAGAACTACGTTCTGCTTATTGTTGGACCCTAAAGATTTTGTACGGATGTTTTTAATTCCTGCTATTTCACATACGTTACGCACAGGACCACCTGCGATAACACCGGTACCTTCAGGAGCTCTTTTCAGTAATACGGATGCTCCGGTATGTTTTCCGGTGATATCATGTGTAATACTGTTGTTATCATCTAATTTTACAGAAATCATTTTCTTCATTGCATCTTCTTTTCCTTTACGAATTGCTTCTGGAATTTCAGACGCTTTTCCTAAGCCTGCACCTACACGACCATTGCCGTCACCAACAACAACCAAAGCTGTAAAACGGAAGTTACGTCCACCTTTAACAACTTTTGTTACACGCTTAATTGATACCACTTTTTCTGTTATTTCTAATTGACTAGCATCAATAATTGTACGTTTCATGTAATTGTCTCCTCCTATTAAAAGTCTAATCCAGCTTCTCTTGCTGCATCAGCTAAAGCTTTGATTTTTCCCTGATATACGAAGCCGCCTCTATCAAAGACAACCGTGGTAATACCTTTTTCTAATGCTTTCTTTGCAATTACAGTTCCAAGATGTGCTGCTGCGCCAACGTTGTTTGTTTTTTCCAGCTCTGCTTTTACATCTTTCTGAAGTGTAGATGCGGAAACCAGTGTATTTCCAACTGTATCATCAATAATTTGTGCATATATATGATTATTACTTCTAAACACAGCTAAACGTGGTCTTTCGGTTGTACCGGAGAAACGATTACGAATTCTGCTATGTTTTTTTATTCGAACTTCTGCTCTTGATTTTTTATTAACCATTTTTTGTTCCTCCTATATTATTTCTTACCAGTCTTACCAGCTTTACGTCTAATAATCTCATCAGCATATTTAATACCTTTTCCTTTGTAAGGTTCAGGTCTTCTCTTATCTCTGATTTCAGCCGCAAACTGACCTACTTTTTCTTTATCAATACCAGAAACAGTAATCTTGTTGCCATCAACTTTAGATTCTATTCCTTCTGGATCTTCCATCTCTACCGGATGTGAATAACCAAGGGTTAATGCTAATACTTTTCCGGATTTGGATGCTCTATAACCAACACCGTTTACTTCCAGTTCTTTTTTGTAACCATCGGTTACACCTACAACCATGTTGTTAATCAGAGTTCTGGTCAAACCATGTAATGATTTCATTTTCTTTAAGTCATTTGGTCTGGTTACTGCAATTTCAGAACCTTCTAATTTAATTTCCATTTCTGCAGGCAACACTCTTTCCAGTGTTCCCTTAGGACCTTTTACAGTCACATGATTATTTTCTGCAATATCAACAGTTACACCTGCCGGTACTGCGATTGGCATTCTTCCTATACGTGACATGCCCGTACCTCCTGTTTGTTAATAGACAGTTCATGCTGTCGTTTCTAGTTACTTCAATCTATAAAAAAATCTTACCAAACGTATGCAAGTACTTCTCCGCCTACAGCTGATTTTCTTGCATCTTTATCGGTTACAACACCCTCGTTCGTAGACAGAATTGCGATTCCAAGTCCACCTAAAACCTTAGGAATTTCATTTTTACTAGCGTATACACGAAGTCCTGGTTTAGAAATTCTTTTAAGTCCTGTAATAATCTTTTCATTTTTAGTTTTTCCGTATTTTAAAGTCATACGAATAGTTTTAAAATTACCATCTTCTACGATTTCGTATTTTGCGATATATCCTTCATTTACAAGGATATCAGCAATAGCACTCTTCATCTTGGAAGCTGGAACGTCTACTGTATCGTGTTTAGCAGTATTTGCATTACGAATTCTTGTAAGCATATCTGCGATTGGATCACTCATAGTCATGATGTTTCATTTCCTCCTTTTCCGGCCTACCAAGAAGCCTTTCTAACGCCTGGAATCTGTCCTTTATAAGCTAAGTCACGGAAGCAGATTCTGCAAATTCCATATTTTCTTAAATATGCATGTGGACGTCCACAAATTCTGCAACGATTATATTCTCTAGACGAGAATTTCGCCTTACGCTGCTGTTTAATTTTCATTGATGTCTTTGCCATATTGAAATTCCCTCCTTCTTATTTAGCGAATGGCATATTGAACTGTGCCAATAATTCACGAGCTTCTTCATCGGTGTTAGCCGTAGTAACAAAAATAACATCCATACCACGTACTTTGTCAACCTTGTCATATTCAATTTCCGGGAAAATTAACTGCTCTTTAATACCAAGAGCGTAGTTTCCTCTTCCATCAAATGCATTTGGATTTACCCCTCTAAAGTCACGTACACGAGGTAATGCCAAGTTAATTAAACGGTCTAAGAATTCATACATTCTGTCGCCTCTTAAGGTTACTTTACATCCGATAGGCATTCCCTCTCTGAGCTTAAAGTTTGCAATTGAATTCTTCGCTTTGGTTACAACAGCTTTCTGGCCTGTGATGGTTTCCATATCACTGACTGCAGCATCTAACAGTTTTGCGTTTTCTTTCGCTTCACCAACACCCATGTTAATAACAATTTTATTAAGCTTTGGTGCCTGCATTTTACTTTTATATCCGAATTTTTTTACCAAAGCGTCTACTATCTCGTTCTGGTAAGTTTCTTTTAATCTGGTACTCAACTGAATGGCCCTCCTCTCTTTTATTAGTCAATAACATCGCCAGTAGCTTTTGCAAAACGTACTTTTTTATCTCCGTCCATTTTGAAGCCTACACGAGTAGCTTTTCCTTTATGAACATACATTACGTTAGAACTATCAACTGGTCCTTCCTGATGAATGATACCACCCTGCTGATTAGCCATGCTTGGTTTTGCATGCTTAGTCATCATGTTGATACCTTCTACCAGAACGGTGTTGTCTTTTTTATTTATAGCAATAATTTTGCCTTCTTTGTCTTTGTCTTTTCCAGCGATAATTTTTACTAAGTCGCCTTTTTTAAGTTTTAAACTTGACATCGACCCACCTCCTATAATACTTCTGGAGCTAAGGAAACAATCTTCATAAACTGTTTCTCACGAAGCTCTCTAGCAACTGGTCCAAAGATACGGGTTCCTCTTGGGGTTTTGTCATCTTTAATGATAACAGCCGCATTTTCATCAAATTTGATATAAGAACCGTCTTTACGACGTGCACCTTTTTTTGTACGAACTACTACCGCTTTTACTATATCGCCTTTTTTAACAACGCCACCTGGTGTTGCATCTTTAACCGTAGCAGTGATGATATCTCCGATATTTGCATATCTTCTTGTAGAACCGCCCATAACACGGATACAAAGAACTTCTTTCGCTCCTGTATTATCAGCTACTTTCAGTCTACTTTCCTGTTGAATCATGCTGGTAGCCTCCTTTATTTCGCTCTTTCAATGATATCTACAAGTCTCCATCTCTTATCTTTAGATAAAGGTCTTGTTTCCATTACTCTGACAGTATCACCTGTTTTGCACTGGTTTCCTTCGTCATGAGCTTTCAATTTATAAGTTCTTTTTATGATTTTATTGTATAACGGATGTCTTACATTGTCTGTAACTGTAACAACAATGGTCTTATCCATCTTATCACTTACCACTTTGCCTGTACGTGTTTTTCTAAGATTTCTTTCTTCCACGATATTGCTCCTTTCATTTTTCTCGCCCTGCCTTTTGGGCATCTAGGTATACCCGAAGGGTGATTCGCTCAGGATGATTAAGCTTCTTTTGCATTTTCAGTGATAATCGTCTGAATTCTAGCGATGTTCTTACGAACTTCTTTAATTCTTCCGGTATTATCTAACTGATTAGTAGCATTTTGGAATCTTAAGTTGAAAAGTTCTTTTTTTGCAGCTACTAACTGTTCGCTTAATGCTGCGATAGATTCTTCTCTTAATTCTTTTACATAATTACTAGTTTTCATTTGATTCACCGCCTTCTAAGTCTGCACGTGAAACTACTTTACATCTACAAGGTAATTTGTGTATAGCAAGACGTAATGCTTCACGAGCTGTTTCTTCCGGAACTCCGGAGATTTCAAATAAAACACGTCCTGGCTTAACAACAGATACCCAGTATTCCAATGTTCCTTTACCGGAACCCATACGAGTTTCAGCTGGTTTTGCAGTTACTGGTTTGTCTGGGAAAATTTTAATCCAAACTTGACCACCACGTTTGATATAACGTGTCATAGCAACACGGGCTGCTTCAATCTGGTTGGATTTAATCCAGCATGGCTCCATAGCCACAATACCATATTCACCGTTTGTAATTTTATTACCTCTTAACGCCTTACCTGCCATGGAACCACGGAACTGTTTACGACGTTTTACTCTTTTTGGCATTAACATTATTTACCGCTCCCTTCCTTTGCTGCCTTCGTTGGAAGTACCTCGCCTTTGTAGATCCATACCTTTACTCCAACTTTTCCAAAGGTTGTATCTGCTTCAGCGAATCCATAATCGATATCTGCTCTTAATGTCTGAAGTGGAATTGTTCCTTCGCTGTAGAACTCTGTACGAGCCATATCAGCTCCGCCTAAACGACCGGAACAACATGTTTTGATACCTTTTACTCCTGCCTTCATGGATCTTCCCATGCAGGATTTCATTGCTCTACGGAAAGACATACGGTTCTCTAACTGTAAAGCGATGTTTTCAGCTACTAACTGAGCATCTTTATCTGGTCTCTTCACTTCTTTGATATCTACTACTAATTTCTTATCTGTAAATTTCTGAAGTTGAGCTTTTACTTTTTCAATTTCAGCTCCACCTTTTCCAATTACTACTCCTGGTTTTGCTGTGTAAAGAATAACTTTCACACGGTTAGATGCTCTTTCGATTTCAATTCTGGAAACACCTGCTGTGTATAATTTCTTTTTCAGAAACGTTCTAATATTGTAGTCTTCTACTAATAAGTCTGCAAAATCTGCTTCCGCATACCATTTAGAGTCCCAATCTTTGATTATTCCGACTCTTAAGCCATGAGGATTCACTTTCTGTCCCATGTTTTCCCTCCTATCTTTCTTCAAGCACGATTGTAATGTGGCTCATTCTTTTTTCGATTCTATAAGCTCTACCCTGTGCTCTTGGTCTAACTCTCTTCATTGTAGGTCCTTTGTTTGCATAACATTCTGCAACATAAAGGTTTTCCGGATTCATTCCGTTGTTGTTTTCTGCATTTGCGATTGCAGATTTTAATAATTTCTCTATTACGCTTGATGCGTATCTTGGATTGTAAGCCAGGATTGCCTGTGCTGTCTGCACGTCTTTTCCACGGATTGCATCTAATACGAAGCAAGCTTTCTGAACTGACACTCTAGCATATGAAATCTTTGCTGAAGGTCTGGTGTCTTTCTGCGCATTTCTTTCTCTTTTAATTTGACTTCTATGTCCTTTAGCCATGGATGAAACCTCCTTTCAAATTCTTTTGATTAACGAACTCTTGATTTCTTTTCGTCTTTTCCATGTCCTCTGTAAGTTCTTGTTGCAACGAACTCACCGAGTTTATGTCCAACCATATCTTCGGTTACATATACCGGTACATGTTTTCTACCATCATGAACTGCAAGTGTATGTCCTACAAACTGTGGGAAAATTGTAGAGCGGCGAGACCAGGTTTTAATAACGCTCTTATCGCCTGCTGCGTTCATGGCGTCTACTTTTTTCAATAAACTTGCATCAGCAAATGGTCCTTTTTTCAGTGAACGAGCCATAATTTACCTCCTATTATTTCAGAGCTCTACCGTCTCTTCTTCTTACGATAAGCTTGTTAGATGATTTGTTTTTCTTTCTTGTCTTTAAGCCAAGAGCAGGTTTGCCCCAAGGTGTACATGGGCCTGGACGTCCGATTCCTGTCTTACCTTCACCACCACCATGTGGATGGTCATTCGGGTTCATAGCAGAACCACGAACAGTTGGGCGAATACCCATGTTACGTTTACGTCCTGCTTTACCAATTTTGATAAGGCTGTGATCTGCATTACCTACAGAACCTACAGTTGCTCTACAGATAATCGGTACCATTCTCATTTCACCGGATGGTAATCTTAATGTTGCATATTTACCTTCCTTCGCCATTAACTGTGCGCTGTTTCCTGCTGAACGAACTAACTGTCCGCCTTTTCCTGGGTACATTTCAATATTGTGTATTTCTGTACCAACCGGAATATTTTCTAATGCTAAGCAGTTTCCTACTTTTATTTCAGCTTCTGGTCCATTCATAATCTTCATTCCGTCTGTTAATCCTTCCGGAGCCAAGATGTAAGCTTTTTCGCCGTCTGCGTAGCAGATTAAAGCGACATTTGCTGTTCTGTTTGGATCGTATTCAACTCCGATTACAGTTGCTGGAATACCATCTTTTTTATTTCTCTTAAAATCAATAAGTCTATATTTTCTTCTAGAACCGCCACCGCGATGTCTAACAGTAATTTTACCCTGATTATTACGACCAGCGTTTTTCTGCAAAGAAACTACTAAGGATTTCTCTGGAGTAGTTTTTGTGATTTCAGAAAAATCAGAACCAGTCATATTTCTTCTGGAAGGTGTATATGGGTTATATGTCTTAATTCCCATGGTGTTTCTCCTTTCATTGCTTACGCCTGCTTTTGAGCATTCTCATACCTAAAAGAGCGCTTCGATTCTGGTTAAGTTTATTATCGCACTTTTCTGTGCTTATTTGCGCATATGCAGAGTGTTATGGTTGAGCTAAACAGATTTGGCTGCTTGCAGACACAAGCTGTTTAGTGCAAGCATATAAGCGTGTAACGCGACCGAGAAAGCTTTGCTTTCGAGGTGTTCTGCATTGCCAACTGTCAATTATAATCCTGCGAAGATTTCAATATCTTTGCTGTCTTCTGTTAACTGAACAATTGCTTTTTTGGTCTTAGCAGTTTTACCAACTACCATTCCTCTTCTTTTCTTCTTGCCGTCGATATTCATGGTGTTTACACTTGCCACTTTTGTTCCTTCGAACATTTTTTCAACAGCTTCTTTAATCATTGTTTTATTTGCTTCCGGATGTACCAGAAATGTGTATTTCTTTTCGCCCATAGCGTTCATACTTTTTTCTGTGATAACCGGTTTGAGGATTACGTCATAATATTGTACGTTTGCCATTATGCATACACCTCCTCGATCGTTGCTACGGCATCCTTTGTTACTACTACGGTGTCGTACTTCAGGATATCATATACGTTAATTGTATTTGTCAGTGCTGTTTTAACTGCTGGGATATTCCTTGCAGATAATACCAGATTCTGATTATTTTCATTTAAAACGATAAGCGCTTTATTTACATTCAGGTTGTTTAAAACTTCCTGGAATTTTTTAGTCTTTACTTCATCCATATTTAATTCATCAAGAACAATAAATTTACTGTCGTTTACTTTGGATGTTAATGCAGATTTAAGAGCTGCTCTCTTTTCCTTCTTATTTAATTTGAAGGAGTAGTCTCTTGGTGTTGGAGCAAATACTACACCACCGCCAGTCCACTGTGGAGCTCTGATAGATCCCTGTCTTGCATGACCGGTTCCTTTTTGTCTCCATGGTTTTCTTCCACCACCACGAACTTCAGAACGTGTTTTTGCTTTCTGAGTTCCCTGACGGTTATTTGCAAGCTGCTGTACAACTGCCATGTGTACAAGATGTTCATTTACTTCAACACCGAACACTGCGTCGTTGAGCTCAAGGCTTCCTACTTCTTTGCCTTCCATATTATAAATAGCTACGTTAGCCATCGTTAAGTTCCTCCTTTCCTAGTTCAGCACTATTTCGCTGCTTTTACTGCCTCTTTAACGGTTACTAAAGATTTTTTAGGTCCTGGTACAGCACCTTTTACTAAAAGCAGGTTGTTTTCGTTGTCTACTCTGACAACTTCCAGATTCTGAACAGTAACTTTCACAGAACCCATATGACCTGGCATTCCTTTTCCCTTGAATACTTTACCTGGGCTGGCACATGCACCATTAGCACCCTGGTGGCGATGGAACTTAGAACCATGAGTCATAGGTCCTCTGCGCTGTCCATGTCTCTTAATAGCGCCCTGGAATCCTTTTCCCTTAGAAATTGCAGTTGCGTCAATCTTATCGCCTTCTGCAAAAATATCTGCTTTGATTTCGTCTGCAAGATTGTAATCTGCAGCATTTTCAAATTTGAATTCTCTTACAAATCTTTTACTGGATACACCAGCCTTTTCAAAATGTCCTTTTTCAGCCTTTGTAACACCATGTCTGTTTCTGATTTCTTTTTTTCCGTTGGCATCTCTGTTTGCAACTCTGTCTTTTTTGTCAACGAAACCAATCTGAACTGAACTGTATCCATCATTTTCAACAGTTTTAACCTGTGTTACTACACATGGGCCAGCCTGTAATACAGTAACTGGTACCAAAACACCATCTGCATCGAAGATCTGAGTCATTCCGACTTTCTTTGCTAAAATCGCTTTCTTCATTTTTTACCTCCTGTTTTCTCTACAGCGGAACGGGGAATCCCGTTCATCCTAGAACAGCTAATATATGTGGCCGCGAGGTACGCAAAACTTCTATATTAAACCCTTCAGGATATTACCTTGTTTGTTTTACTTTTCTTTCATTTTGATATCAATGTATACACCAGCTGGCATTTCTAATCTAGATAATGCATCCACAGTTTTCTGTGTTGGTGTGATGATATCGATAAGTCTCTTATGAGTTCTCTGCTCGAACTGCTCTCTGGAATCTTTGTATTTGTGAACCGCTCTTAAGATTGTTACAACTTCCTTTTTAGTAGGAAGGGGTACCGGTCCGCTCACCTGTGATCCGTTTTTCTTTACAGTCTCGATGATTTTTTTTGCAGATGCATCTACTAATTGATGATCATACGCCTTGAGTGTTATTCTCATTACTTGACTTGCCATAAAAAAAGTCGCCTCCTTTTCGCACTTTAATTC
>CAZUKR010000045.1:0-20163 GCA_964620885.1 uncultured Eubacterium sp. | reverse complement strand
ACTTTAAAATAGTATACTCCTTTTTAGAATATCTTGCAAGATTAGCAGAGATTAATTGTTAAAATAAGTATCAAACATTTGTTTTGCAATTGGAACTGCTACTGTGCTTCCTGCTCCGCCGCCTTCTACAATTACGGTCACCACAATCTTCCCTTTTTCTTCGGTAGATGCGTATCCGGTAAACCATGCATGGCTTTCACCCTTTGTGTTGCTGTATTCTGCCGAACCTGTCTTTCCGGCTGCCTGGTAGCTCTGCCCATTTAATTGGGAACCTGTTCCGTCACTGACCACATAGGACATAAATTCCTGCATAATACCAGCCTCTTTGCCATCCAGCAGCGTTCCATAAGTAGAGGGCTTGTAGTCTTTTACAGAGATTCCTTTATAGTTTTCCGTATGGTCAATCATATATGGTTTCATCAATACGCCGTCATTTGCAATAGCAGATGTAAGTAATGTCATATGAAGAGGTGTCACCAGTGTCTCCCCCTGCCCGATGGATGTCTGCATCGTGGCTCCGGTATCAGAATCCTTATTCAATACAAAGCTGCTTTTTTTATAAGGATAGGAAGTTGGAATATCCGTATGAAACAGCATATTGTCACAAAGTGCAGCAAAGGATGTTTTGTTCAATGTCAAACCGATATTGGCAAAGGATGCATTACAAGATTTCGCAAAGGATGTTTTCAAATCCAGTGGGCCATGCACCGAATTATTGTAACAATGAATCTCGGTATCCTCTATATTAATACTTCCCGTACAATCGTAAGTATAGTCGGAATAATTTGGATTTTCTCTAATATATTCCAATGCGGTCAGAATTTTAAAGGTAGATCCTGGCGGATACAAGCCTTGTGTTACACGATTTAGTAACACAGAATTGTCACTGTCATCATTGGAAATAATACTGTTCCAGTCTACTGCAATCGTATTTGGATTAAAATCCGGCTTCGATACCCATGCCAATACTTTACCGGTATCCGGGTCCAGGGCCACCACTGCCCCCCTATTATTTCCAAGGGCATTATATGCAACTTCCTGCAAACTGTAATCTAGTGTTGCAATTACATTATCTCCGGTATTCTTCTCATCCTGCAGACCGTTTACCACCTGTTCTAAAAAGAAGGAATGGGAACGCAGCAGGTTGAAATTGGCAAAGGACTCAATGCCATATTTTCCGTTGCTGTCGTATCCTACAGCATGGGCAAACATTTCTCCATAAGGATAGTATCTGGTTTCGCTTCCATCTTCTCCAACAATGGTTTCTGCCAAAGTCTTTCCGTCTGAGGAACGTATGCTTCCCCGAATAACATGTTCTGCAAAGGTATCCTGTCTTTTGTTATAAGGACTATTTATGAAATCCTCACTTTTAAAAACCTGATAATAGACAAAGTATCCCATCATCAATATGAACATTCCCACAAACATATATGTAATAATTGCAAATTCCTGATTTTTATTAGTTGAAGTCCTGGACTTTCGTTCCGTGGATTTTAACGGTTTCTTCATTAGATACTCTGCCTCCTTTCTGCTTCTTTTTCTTCTTTCCTTTTTCCGTTGGTTCTTTATCTTCCCGTTCTCTCAATAAATAAAGTCCCTGAATAATCGAAAAAATAATTAAGGTGCTAAGTAAGGAGCTTCCGCCATAGCTTACCAGCGGCAGTGTTACTCCGGTAGAAGGAATAAATTTGATGTTTCCACCAATGGACAAAAATATCTGGAATCCATATATCGTTCCAAGTCCCAGGGCAACCAGCTTATAAAATGAATCCTTCATTTGCATGGCAATATTTAAAAACATGAGAAAACAGCTAATACATACCAGTATCAGGCACAATGCAAAAATGCCTCCCAGCTCTTCTGAAATTGCCGAAAAAATAAAGTCCTGCTTTACCTCTGGTATTTTATTGGGCAGACCCTGATTCAACCCCATACCGAACCAACCACCGGTTCCAATAGCAAAAAGGGAATTGGATACCTGGTTTCCTTCTAGTTCAAAACGTGCAAGTGGATCCTGCCATGCAAGTACACGGACTCTTACATGATTAAATAAATAATATCCGACTATGGATGCAAGAGAGCCACACAAAAGCCCTCCCAGAAAATAATAAACCTTTCTGGTTGCCACGTAGAGCATTACCAGATAAGCAATAAAAAATATCAGCCCAGCTCCAAGATCCTTGGAAAGTACCAGAATAATTACATGAAGTGCTGCAATGATAGTTGTCTTTACAATCTGTATAAATTCAGTGGATTCATGGTACATGGCAGCTACAAAGAACACAAAAATTATTTTTATAAATTCCGAAGGTTGTATGGTAATTCCTGCCACAGTAAAGGAAAGCTTTGCTCCATGAGACACTGCCCCCAACACTGCCACTGCCCCTAGCAATGTAATTCCGGCTATGGCATACATCCACGACAGATTGCGGAAAAATTTCAACCTGCTGATGAGGAATGGTATCAGCAGAGTCAGAGCCATAGAAATAATTGCAATTTGAAACTGCTTTACAGCAAAATCTACGGAAAGTCTGGTGAGCATAACGAATCCAATCATCATAAGCATGCACATGTTATTTACTATCAATCGGGAGGCTCTGCGGTAGACCGTGAGATAACAAACCTGCACTGCCGTAAAAAATGCCACCTGCGTTAGGTAAAACATAATTAATTTCTCATTCTTCGTAGAAAAATATAATACAGCATAGGCATTCAGATGAATGAGATACATGTAAAACATCTGCTGACGAAACTTACTGGTCTGCTCCCATGGTTCTATATTTCGTTTAAATACTGCAAAACACTGGTAGGTATACAGTGCAAACAATATTATCATCAAATATTTGGATAATTCTGTAATCAAATGTACCATAAACTATTCTACTCCTCGTTTGAAATGGCCATTGGTATAATCGCTGAAGTACTGATCAGGAGATATTTTTTTTCCTTCTATGAACAAATCCTGATATGCCGCAAATACCTGTTCCATCTTCTGTTTTGTTTCTATTGTAAAGGACAAGCGAATGGCTTTGGGTGCCAGCTTCTGAATTTCCTTCCTATGGTGCATCAATACCAGAGGGCTGATATTGTAAATCACATTATAGCATTCATTACAATTATTTTTCACCGGAAATAATTTACCATATCTGTCCTTTAGATAAGAAACACCTTTTTTCTTATCACAGCCCGCAGTGTTTTTATGCAGGCACTGTGCACTTATCATCAACGGCTGGTGTCCATAAAGAATCATTTCTCCATTTTGACAGTCTAAGTTGGAAAGCTCTCCCCTGTTTAGTTCCACAGGAAGAGTAAATGAATCTATGCCCCATGTCTTTAATGCTTCCTGTGCTTTGGTGGAAAATACATACATTCCATAATCCGTCTGAATTTGTTTCATATCTACGTTCATTTTCTGAAGAAAACGGATTTCTTCCAGATTCCGAACCAGATATCCATCGGGATTATATTTTTGAACTTCCGGAAATATCTGTTCCAGTTGCTGGGCAGTATTCTTCCGTAATATATAAGGAAGTGAAATATATAATTCTTTTCCATATTCATGTGCATTTCGTATATCATGTCCCAGTTCTGCTTTAAAGATGTCCAGATAAATTCTGCTGACATCCGGCTGCTTCAATACCTTTTCAAACTGTTCCCGCTCCTCCACCAGCACGTGAAGTTCTGGTGTTCTGTTTTTTCTTACGGGGATTTTTTTCGGTTCTTCCTGATATATTTCAGCGGATTTTCTGTAATACTTTTCAAGAACCTGATGTTCTAATTGTTCCAGACCCACTCGTCGAAGCTGGTTCAATGCCCCTACCGGAATAAAAATATCCGGTTCCATGTCTACCGACAGTTCTTCAAAAACAAAAGGAGTGTTTCCGGTTTTTAGCATCCTATCCCGAATCATTTCCTCTGACATTGGCTGCTTCTGTGCCTTCTGTACCATATCTCCTTCTGTTTCTATTTTTATACCATTATATTCTATCATAAGTTTTGCGGGAAGTTCTTTGTAAAGTATTAAGATTCCTTTTATTTTTTCTTTTATTTCCGGTGCTATATAAGTATCCCGTATCTGCTGCTGTAAGCTGTCGTTTCCTTTTTCGTGAGATGGATGCTCAAAGGTAATCATCTCTTTTCCATTTTGTCTGGTATAATATCCATCGGTAAAACCGCATCGGTTTCCCAGGCTCCACAATTTTTGATGATCTTCTTTGGATACCACATAGGGCTTTTCAGAATCAGCCTGATATTTGTCAATATAGTGGCGGTAAATACTAGTGACTCCCGCGGCATATTCCGCCTGTTTCATACGTCCTTCAATCTTAAAGGAGTGTACGCCATGTTCAATCAATTGGGGAATTAAGTCGATGGTACATAAGTCTTTGGGACTCAGCAGATAGGATTCCTTCCTTTTCTTAGACGAAATTCCCTGCTGTTTGTCTTCAAATAACTCATATGGAAGACGACATGGCTGGGCACATCGTCCCCGGTTTCCGCTTCTTCCCCCCAGCATACTGCTCAGCAGACACTGACCGGAATAACAGTAACACAAGGCCCCATGGACAAAGCTTTCAATCTCCGCCCCTGTTTTCTCATAAATATCCTGGATTTCTTCCAATGAAAGTTCCCTTGCAGTTACAATCCGGCTGCATCCTGCATTCAGCATTAATTCCGCACCATATGCTCCAGTAATGGTCATCTGGGTACTGGCATGTATGGGAAGCTGTGGAAAATGCTCTTTTATAAACTGCATAACGCCTAAATCCTGCACGATTACAGCATCCAGTCCTGCCTTATAAAAGGGAAGCAGGTAGGAATATAGCTCTTTTTCCAATTCCCTTTCTTTTAAAAGTGTATTCACCGTTAAATATAGCTTTTTCCCCTTGATGTGCATAAAATCTATGGCTGAAAGCAAATCTTCTTCTGTGAAATTATTGGCATAGGCTCTGGCTCCAAATCGGTTTCCAGCACAATATACGGCATCTGCCCCAGCATTTACTACAGACTTTAGAATTTCAGCAGAACCTGCTGGTGCTAAAAGTTCTGTTTTTCTTTCTATTTGTTTTTTCATAGATAACCTCATTTTTAATCCAAAAGCAAAGCTCCGAAAAACCAAGCGTTTTTCAGAGCTCCTTATCCTTTGTATTATACTTCTTTCTCCTTAGATGTCTCATTAGAAGGAGCCTGTTCCTTCACTTTTCCCAATAATGCATCTGCCAGAGAAGTTTCCAGTTTTGCTTTATGTAATAGTAATTCTTTATTTTCTTTTTCAAACTCTGCAATAGATTTTTCATTGCTTTCTATTTTTATTTGTGCGGAAATCAAATCATGCTTTAAATCATAAATTTCCTTATCCTTGTTTTCAATATCCTGCTCTAATTGCTCCGCCTGATCTTTTGCCTTGAAATAATCATCTGCAATGTTCAGTTCCAGAAGAGTGGATTTCATATCCATAGGAAAGCGGCGAAATGCTTCCATCTCGTCGAAATCATTTATTTTGTTGTTGAGGTAGGCGGCAACCTTCTGCAGATATGCTTCACTTTCATATCCACTCAATGTATATATTTTGCCTCCTATTAAAACATCTGCGCTTGTTTTCGCTGACATACTTTCCATCCTCTCCCAGTAATTCTGTTTGTGCTACTCTACTATATATTGTATTATAACGGATTTTTTCAGAAAAACAACTGCTATTTTACGATTCCGAAGTGTCCGTATGCAAAATCTGTGGCAACTCGTCCCTTTGGGGTACGGTTAATGAATCCATTTTTCACCAAATATGGTTCATATACATCTTCAATAGTTCCAGCATCCTCACCTAAGGATGCCGCAAGGGTATCAAGCCCTACTGGTCCTCCCTGAAACTTTTCTATAATAGTCAGCAAAATATTGCGGTCATTCTGATCTAGTCCTAGTTTATCTACTTCCAGTAAGTCCAGAGCAAAGGCGGCTACTTCTTTTGTGATTTTTCCGTCATATTTTACCTGGGCAAAATCACGAACACGTTTTAACAGCCGATTGGCAAGTCTTGGCGTTCCACGGGAACGTTTGGCTAATTCAAATGCCCCATCTTCATCAAGCTCAACCTCAAGCTTAATGGCAGAATGAATAATAATGGTTTTCAATTCTTCCGGTACATAAAATTCCATATGATTCACTACACCAAACCGGTCACGCAATGGTGCTGACAAAAGTCCTGCTCTTGTGGTTGCTCCCACCAGCGTAAAGTGAGGCAGATCCAGCCGAATAGACCTTGCAGTAGCCCCTTTTCCAATCATAATGTCAATCACATAATCTTCCATGGCAGGATATAGAACTTCTTCCACCTGACGGTTCAGGCGGTGAATCTCATCTACAAATAGAATATCCCCTTCTTGAAGTCCGCTTAATATCGCCGCCATTTCTCCAGGTTTTCCAATGGCCGGACCAGAAGTAATCTTCATATGTACATCCATTTCATTTGCAATAATACCTGCAAGTGTGGTTTTCCCAAGTCCCGGCGGTCCATATAACAATACGTGATCTAAGGACTCCTGCCTTTGTTTTGCCGCTTCTATATAAATTTTTAATGTTCCCTTGATTTTTTCCTGCCCGATATACTCTTTAAGAGTCTGAGGGCGCAGGCTTTTTTCAATTTTAATATCCTCTTCCTGTGCCTGTGTGGAAATCACTCGTTTTTCCATGAAAGAATATCCTCTCTTCTGATAATAAAGTCATGTTTGTTTACATAATACAATTATGTAAACCTCTATAGAAATGACATCTGTCTTAATGCTGATTTCAATATATCTTCCACAGTGGTTTCTGCTGTGATTTCGATATCATTTAATGCTTTTAATGCTTCTGCTGAAGAATAGCCTAATGCTGTCAATGCCTGTACCGCTTCATTCCGTATATTGGAAGTAGTACCACCATTCTCTGCCATATTTGCTGTTTTTTTCTCAAAAGCATCTTCTAGACTCAGCTTATCTTTCAGCTCGATGATTATTCTCTGGGCCGTTTTATTTCCGATGCCCGGGGCTTTGGAAAGCGCCTTAATATCTTCTCCCAAAACTGCAAACCGCAGATCATCCGGGGTTAGTACGGATAGAATTGCAAGTGCACCTTTGGGACCAATTCCATTTACTCCAATGAGCAGCTTGAAGATATTTAAGTCGTCTCTGGTAAGGAATCCATAAAGCTGCATGGCATCTTCTTTTACATTAAGATAAGTATATATCTTTACTTCTTGTCCTGTTCCTAGAAAGCCCTCTATCATATTTGCCGGAATTCTTACATTATATCCAATATTATTTACTTCAACTACAATTATGTCGGTGAAAATTTCAACAAGTTCACCTTTTAAATAAGAATACATATATTACACTTCTCCTATCACTTCTCCATAAAAGTAAAAGCCTTTGCATTCCTTTAACTTCACGTTAATAATTTTTCCAATTAGTTCTTCCGTTCCTTTAAAATGAACCACAAAATTATTGCTCAGCCTTCCGGTTAACAAGGTGTTATCCTGATTATTAACTTCTTCAACCAGAACTGATTCTGTTCTTCCGGTTAAGTCCTCAGCCTTTTTGCCGGTATAGTTACGTACCTCTTTAAGCAAACGGTCAAAACGGTTCTTTACTACATCTTCCGGCACCTGTTCTTCCTTGGCTGCCGCAGGCGTTCCGGTGCGTTTGGAATAAATAAAAGTAAAGGCACTGTCATACTGCACTTTTTTTACCACATCCATAGTCTCAAGAAAATCTTCTTCGGTTTCTCCCGGAAATCCTACAATAATATCTGTTGTAATGGCAATGTCCGGCACTGCATTTCTTATCTTATCTACCAAAGTCAGATATTGCTCTTTATCGTAATGGCGGTTCATTTCCTGTAAAATACGGCTGCTTCCTGACTGCAGCGGCAGGTGCAGATGCTTACATATTTTGGTGGAATTTCCCATAACTTCTATTAATTCATCGGATAAATCTTTCGGATGAGAGGTCATAAAACGAATGCGCTCCAGCCCCTCTATCTTTTCAATCTCCTTTAACAATGCTGCAAAGCTTACAGGAACGTCCAGGTTCTTTCCATAGGAATTTACATTTTGTCCAAGAAGCATAATTTCCACTACACCATCTGCCACCAAATGTTCAATTTCACGTATAATATCCTGAGGCTTCCGGCTTCGTTCCCTGCCTCTTACATAAGGTACAATACAATAACTGCAAAAGTTATTACAACCAAACATAATATTGACACCGGACTTAAAGGAATATTTCCGGTCTACCGGTAAGTCTTCTACAATTTTATCCGTGTCTTCCCAGATATCTACTACCATGCCCTTCTGTTCAAAGGAGGCCACAATTAATTCAGCAAATTTATAGATATTATGGGTACCAAAAACCAAATCCACAAACCGATAACTTTTTCGCAGTTTCTCAATTACTTCCGGCTCCTGCATCATACAGCCGCAAAGTGCAATTTTCATATTGGGATGACGCTTCTTGTAGGTGCTTAAATAGCCCAGACGTCCCCAAACCTTATTGTTGGCATTCTCTCTTACCGTACAGGTGTTATAAATGACGAAATCAGCTTCTTCACTGTCTGTTGCTTCGTATCCAATCGTCTCCAGAATACCGGTGAGCTTTTCTGAATCTCTGGCATTCATCTGACAGCCAAAGGTGGTTACACAAAACTGTGGTTTCCTGCCCAGTTTCTGCTCCAAGTTTTTCACGTAGTCTTTCGCTTTTTCCATATAATAAAACTGGCGCTGTGGTTCCGTTACCGGAATTGCGTCAAAAGAATTATTTTCCATATCTTAATTAACCTCTTCTATCTATTTTAAATATGGGTAAAATAAACCCAAACTATATCATACACTTTTTCCCCTCGAATGTAAATGTTCCATTTTATTTCTGCCTTGTATTCCGAAATGTGCCATGCTACAATATGGTAATAAAATTTTACCAAAAGAAAGGTGTAATAAGTATGAATCATTGCATAACTCTCGGAGCAACAGGTATTACTACAAATAAGAATGGTTTCGGTGCACTTCCCATCCAGCGTATTTCCAGTGAAGATGCCGGAAAGCTGCTGCGTAAGGCATATGAAGCTGGAATGACCTTCTTTGATACTGCACGTTTCTATACAGATAGTGAAGCTAAAATTGGAGAGGCGCTTTCTAATGTACGTGCCCATATATACATTGCTACTAAGACAGCAGCACAGAATGTCGAGGAATTCTGGAAGGATTTACATACCAGTCTTTCTCTTTTGAAAACAGATTATATTGATATCTATCAGTTCCATAACCCTTCCTTCTGTCCCAAACCAGAGGACGGAACCGGACTATATGAAGCTATGCTGGAAGCAAAAAAACAAGGAAAAATTCGTCATATTGGGATTACCAATCATCGCTTTACCGTAGCCCATGAGGCAATAGACAGCGGTCTTTATGAAACCCTTCAGTTTCCTTTCTGCTATCTTGCTACGGAAAAAGATATTGAACTGGTTACCAGATGTAAGGAAAAGAATATGGGATTCATTGCCATGAAAGCACTGTCTGGAGGATTGATTACCAATTTGGCAGCGGCCTATGCTTATCTTAATCAGTTTGACAATGTGCTTCCCATCTGGGGTGTACAGCGTGAGACAGAATTGAACGAATTTTTAAGCTATATTGATACACCACCCGCTATGACATCAGAACTGGATGCTCTCATTCAAAAGGATCGTGCTGAACTTGCAGGGAACTTCTGCCGTGGCTGCGGCTATTGTATGCCTACCTGCCCTGCTGGTATTGAAATCAATAACTGTGCACGCATGTCCTTACTGCTGCGCCGCTCTCCTTCTGAATTACAGCTTACTCCGGAAGTACAGGAGAAAATGAATAAAATCAAAGACTGTATTCACTGTAACCAGTGCAAAATCCATTGTCCTTATGGGCTGGATACACCAAGGCTTCTGGAAGATAATTATAAGGATTATATAGAAGTACTGAATGGAAAAACTTTGGAATAATTTGAAATAGCAAAACACCTGGGAAATGAAAAAGTTCATCTCACAGGTGTTTCGTTATTATTATAACACTTTTTCCAATTGACAGTCATAAGGCTCCGCCTGACTTATTTCTTTGTTATATTCCAATGTTTCCACGCACCCCATAGCATGATAAAATGCCTGGGATTCCTTTGAGGAATGGGCTGAAATATAAAGTTTTTCTGCTTTTAGCAGCCTGCCTGCCTCACATGCACGGGCAAATAACTCTTTCCCTATTCTTTTTCCCCTGCTTTCTTCTGAAACATGAATGCAGGATAGTTGAACATATTGTTTTTCAGAACCGAAGTGGTTGTTTTCTACAGAGGCAAAACCAATCAGCTGCTCCTCTTGAAAAGCTCCAAACACATAGCCACCTGTGTGGATGGTATTCTTTAAACATTTTACCAAAAAAGAATATTCCGCCTCACTCCACTCTTCTACAAAGGGGACATCCTTTAACAGCCATTTGCCCTCTTCTTTCCGCCAGCAGCGAGTTACATTCTGATGACGGCGAAAGCTTTGAAAGAGCTGACGGGTAATCTGGGTTTCTTCTAATTTTCTATAAATAATACTCATAACTAATCCTATTCTCTTATCTGACCATCCCCATAAATAATGTATTTCGTTGTAGTCAGTTCTTTTAGTCCCATAGGACCTCTGGCATGAAGCTTCTGAGTGCTGATGCCAATCTCCGCACCAAATCCAAACTCAAATCCATCTGTAAAACGGGTAGAAGCATTCACATATACTGCCGCCGCATCAATCTCATTCAAAAACTTCTGGGAATTGGCATAATCCTTTGTAATAATAGCTTCTGAATGTCCGGTATTGTATTTATTGATGTGCTTAATTGCCTCCTGAATAGAAGAAACTGTTTTAATGGAAAGAATATAATCCAGATATTCAGTTCCCCAGTCTTCCTCTGTTGCTTCTTTTATATCCGGGCATACGTCACAAACCCTGTGGTCGCCTCTAAGTTCTACGTTTTTCTCCTTCAGACGTTCTTCCAGTTTTGGAAGCAACTCATCTTTTATCTTTTCATGGATTACCAGAGATTCACAAGCATTGCATACGCCTATTCTCTGGGTTTTTGCATTATAAATAATATCCAGTGCCATATCTAAATCTGCATTCTCATCTACATAAATATGACAGTTTCCTGTTCCAGTTTCAATTACCGGCACAGTTGCCTTTTCTAAAACCGTACGAATCAATCCAGAACCACCACGTGGAATCAACACATCTACATATTCATTCATCCGCATAAATTCTTCTGCTGTTTTATGGCTGGTATCCGTAAGCAGTTGAATTGCATTGGTTGGAATACGGCATTTTCTTAAGGCTTCCTGTAAGCTTCTGGTAATTGCACTGTTAGAGTTAATGGCATCTCTCCCACCTCTGAGAATCACCACATTCCCGGCTTTGAAGCAAAGTCCAAAAGCATCTGCAGTTACATTTGGTCTGGATTCATAAATAATTCCGATGACTCCCAATGGAACTCTTTTCTGCCCGATAAGCAGTCCGTTAGGCCGCTGTTTCATGGACAATACTTCCCCTATCGGATCATCCAAAGCTGCTATCTGCCGCAGTCCCTCTGCCATTTGTGCAATTCTTGGTTCTGTCAGTAGCAGACGATCTACTAAAGCAGGAGGCATCTGATTCTTTTTTGCATTTTCAATGTCTACAGCATTTGCATCTAAAAGCATCCTCATATCTGCCATAAGGTAATCTGCTGCAGTAGTTAATGCTTTGTTTTTCTCTTTTTCCGGCAATACGCGTAATACGGATTCTGTTTCTTTTGCGTTCTTTCCAATTCTTTCTAATGTACGATTCATACAACTACCTCCTGTCTCTTTCTGTTACAATCCTATCCATAGGAATATCATATTCATCTGCCGGCAGTTCTTCCAGTATTTGAACTTCATAGGCAATACCTAATTTCTGAGTATCCGGAAACCTGGTAAAATACCGGTCATAAAAACCTTTTCCATATCCAATCCGGTTTCCCTTTTTATCAAATCCAAGTCCCGGTACAAGAATCATTGCTTCCGGTTCTTCCAGCATCTTTTCCCCAATAGGCTCCATAATGCCAAACGCCCCTTTCTGAAAATCAGAAAGGGAAGTGCTTTGGTAAAAATCCATATCTTCACCAGAAGTTCTGGGAAATGCAATTTTTTTCCCTGACGTCAGTAATTTGTCTGCCAGTGGAAGCAGATTAACTTCTTTTCCCAATGGATAATAGAAAAATACCATTTCCGGATTTTTTGCTAATATATAGTTCAAAATCTTTTCACATATTCTTTCCGAATATGTTATGATCTGCTCTTGGGATAAGTGATCCCTTTTTTCTTTTAGTACAGCTCTAATTTGCTGTTTTTTTTGCATACTTTTCTCCAAGATTTTCGATGCTTCCATCTGGATTTACCACATCAATATTATCAAGCTGACCTTTTAGATTTCTTCTAAAATTGGCAACATATTCTTTTCGCAGTAAGTCCTGTTCCTTTTTCTCTGATTCTGTCAATCCCTCTGCCTTTGCTTTTCTTGCTAATATATTGATTCTGTCAATTTTACTCTGTTCCATATATAACTCCTTTATATCATACTGTCTTCTATATAATCTGCAATATAAAAATCTTCATCCAGACGCTCTTTAAATATGGTTCCTGTAAATTCTCCTTCAAATATGTCATGAAGAATTCCCACATCCTCTCCATTGGCAATAATCATATCTGCTCCGGAAAAAGTTGCGATTTTTGCTGCGGTAAGTTTGGTTGCCATCCCTCCGGTTCCCATATCACTTCCTGTTGTTGCCTTGGCCATGGAAAGCACTTCATCATCCAGATGTTCTACAACCCTTATTAACTTTGCATCCGGATTCTTACGTGGATCATCTGTAAATAACCCATCAATGTCAGAGAGAAGAATCAGAAGATCTGCTCCCACCAAAGATGCTACAATAGCTGAAAGGGTATCATTATCTCCAAACTGCATTTCATAAGTGGATACCGTATCATTCTCATTTACAATGGGAATCACACCTAGACGGAATAATTCCTCAAAAGTATTCTGCGCATTCTTTCTGGATACATTATGTAACATCGTTCCCTTGGTCATAAGTACCTGTGCGGCAGTCTGATGATATTCGGAAAACATTTTCTGATATGTTGTCATCAGTCTTGCCTGCCCTACAGCAGCACATGCCTGTTTAGTAGAGTTATTGCTCGGTTTTTCTTCCAGACCAATGGCGTTTCTTCCTACTGCAATTGCACCAGAGCTTACTAGACACACGTCAATGCCGTGATTACGGATATCACATAATTCCCTCACCAGTTTTTCCAGTTTTGTAAAGTTCAGGCTCCCAGTTTCCTCATGAGTTAAGGAGGATGAGCCTATTTTTATAACTACACGTTTTTTGTTTTTTAAACATTCCTTTGTTTCCATTATTCTTCTCGTCCTTACTTTATTTTACGTTATTACTTTAACATACTTAAGAAAAAAAACCTAGCAAAAAACAAATATTATTCTATCATTTTGGCGTTGGGATAAATTTGTTCCATCCGTTCATCATCAAAATGATTATCCAGCCATTTTTCTATCTTGTTTCCACCTGTCATTTTATCATTCTGGCTTCGCCCATTGTAACGATCCAGTGCTGCTGCCGAAATGACAATATTTACTGTCATAAATATTATTAATACACCGGTCAGTATCTTTCCAAGTTTCATCGGTATCCGCTCAATCCAATTTGAGAAAAGCGGATATAATACCTTCATCCATACCAAAGCTGCAATTCCCCAGAAAAAGCAAAACAATAGATTGATACGCCCGCCCAGATTAAAGGGAATACCGCTGTAATCCCAAAATATCGTTCCAAAACAAAGTTCTGTAAAAACACTGCATATGTACTCGTATACACCTCCCAGGAAAACGCCTGCCGTAAAAATGTATCGGTCCTCCTGATTACGATATTTATATAGTAAAATCGTAGCCCCGGCCACACCGATTCCCCAGACAAGACTAAAGGGACCATAGACTACACTGCTGCGGCTCATAAGGGTTCCGGTGGTTATCCAGCAGAAAATAGTCTCTGTGATATCCCCAAGAAAGGCCCCCAGAAAAAAAATCCAAAAAACCTTATGTATTCCACACCCATAAGCAAACACGGTCTTCCGCAGTCTTGCTTCTTCCTGTTCTTCTTTACTGTTGGGGTCTTTCTTTTTCTGGTTGGGATATGCCTGTGTTAACCGCCGTTCAATTTTAGCTATTATGGCATTTCGTAGGGAATTTGAGGCTTGCAGAAATCCATCTGCAATTTCATTTATCCGCCCTGCATTCTTTTTCACTTTGAATAATACTGCAATGGTAGTCAGTGTATCCAGTGCCAGTAACACGGTTGATACAATTAGAACGATAATTCCTATCAGATCTGGTATCTTTTCTATCACCTTCAGTAATAGGGGATTTGCTAATTTTATCAAAAGAGCCCCCAAAAGTCCCCAAACCAGAGAATACCTAAGACATATATATCCACCTACTTGAAATTTCAGATGAGAATAATCCCATAACCTGGTTTTAAGTATTTTTTCCAGTATCAATCCGGTTAGGAATTCAATTACAGATCCTATTATCATACAGCCTAAAAACAAGTAGAACCATCTTTCCTTTAAGGAATCCATAAATATCATCATAAATACCATGGAAAATCCATATACCGGACAAACAATTCCATTTAAAAATCCACGGTTTACCAGTTTTCTATTTCCCAGACTCGTATGAACCACTTCCATACTCCATCCTAGAAAACTATAAATAAAAAATAACCATATTACCTCATACAAGCCAAATTGCATAACTGTATTTTCTCCTTTGTATTAAGAATCTGAAACAATATTTTAAAACCATATTCTTTCTTCACCAATATTAGCATATTTCTACACGAAAAACCACTTCTCTCTAAGGTCAATTAGAAAAGAAGTGGTCACTTTCATTATATACAATTCAGAACTTATTATGCTACCGTAATAATCTTCTTCGGACATTTTTCGGCACAGGTTCCACATCCGGTACATTTTTCATAATCAATATGGGCTATATTATCCGTTATGGTAACTGCACCTTCCGGACAATTTTTTTCACACAGATGACAGCCAATGCATCCTACAGAACATGCATCCATTACCTTCTTGCCTTTTTCTTTTGAACTACACTGTACTTTCTGTTTTGCTTCATAAGGAACCAGCTCAATCAAATGCTTCGGACATGCGATTACACATTTTCCACAGGCTTTGCAGGCTTCCTTATCAACCAGCGCAATTCCATTTACAATATGAATTGCATCAAATGGACATGCTTTTACACATGTTCCATAACCAAGACATCCATAATTACAGGATTTCGGACCGCCATTTGGTATAAATGCCATAGCTGCACAATCTTCCACACCAGTGTATTCATAATCTTTCTTTGATTTTTCACAGTCCCCTGCACATTTCACGAAAGCAACTTCTTTTTCGCCTTCCCCTGCTGAAACACCCATAATGTCACCAATCTGAGCTGCTATGTCTGCACCTCCAACGGGACATTGATTCACTGGGGCTTCTCCCTTTACAATTGCCGCTGCCAGACCTGTACATCCAGCATAACCGCATCCTCCGCAGTTATTACCCGGAAGCACCCCTGATATGGCTTCTTCTCTCTCATCTATTTCTACTTTAAACTTCTCTCCGAAGATTCCAAGAAAAAATCCAAGGATAATACCTGTTCCGCCTACGGCAAGAGCGGCAATGATAATTGCTGTAAAATTCATATTCATTCCCTCCTAAATCATGCCTGAGAATCCCATAAAGGCGATTGACATTAAACTTGCTGTAATTAACACGATGGCTGTTCCTTTAAAGCGCTCTGGAATGTCATTGTATTCAATCTTTTCACGGATTCCTGCCATAATTACAATTGCAATTAAAAATCCTACTGCGGTTGCAAATCCGTTTACTACACTTTCGGTAATTCCATATGCATTTGACACATTAGTCAAAGCCACACCCAACACTGCACAGTTGGTGGTAATCAGCGGAAGATATACACCTAAGGATTCATATAACGGCGGCATATTCTTCTTTAAGAACAACTCTACAAACTGCACCAGAGCTGCAATAACCAAAATAAATACAATGGTCTGCAGATAGGAAATTTTAAGCGGATCTAAAATAAACTTATAAATCAATGCTGTTACAAAGGAGGACAGGGTAATAACAAAAACAACTGCCCCTCCCATTCCTGCTGCGGTCTCTGTCTTCTTGGAAACTCCAAGGAATGGACAGATTCCTAAGAACTGACTTAATACTACATTATTTACAATGGCAGAGCCGATTGCAATGATAAGTAATTCTTTCATCTACTTCTGCCTCCTATTCTTCTGTTTTTGTGGTCTGAGATTTTCCGGTACAGCTGGCAGATTGAGAACATCCTGCACAGTCTCCCGTTATACAACCCGACGGAGCTGCCAGAGGTTTTCCCTTTTTCTCCATCTTATCACGTACGACATTCATACCTGCCACTAAAAATGCCAGAACCAGGAATGCTCCCGGAGCCATAATAAAAACTGTGATTCCCAAAGAGGCACCTAAAATCTGACGCACCAGACCAATACAGGTCAAACCTACAGTAAATCCAAGTCCCATGCCGAGTCCATCAAAGGCAGATGGAATAACTGGATTTTTAGAAGCATAGCTTTCCGCTCTTCCCAAAATAATACAGTTAACAACAATCAATGGTATATATACACCTAAAGATGAAGACAAATCTGGTGTATAAGCCTGCATTAAAAATTGTACAACAGTAACCAGAGATGCCACAATAACAATATAAGCCGGCATACGAACACTATCTGGAATGACTTTACGAAACGCTGAAATTAATAAATTAGACATAACCAGAACCATTGTTGTGGAAAGTCCCATACCAACTCCGTTAATTGCTGACGAAGTAACCGCCAATGTGGGACACATACCCAACATCAATACAAAGGTAGGATTTTCTTTGATAATACCATTGTATAATCTTTCCATATATTTATTCATACTTAGTTACCTCCCTGTAATGCTGTATTGAAATATACCACACACGCATTTACACCATTCGTAACTGCTCTGGAGGAAACAGTTGCCCCCGTAACTGATTCTATTTCATTATCAGCAGCCGGAGCAGTCTTGACAACAGTAAATGAGTCTGTTTTCTTGCTGTTAAACTGGGATTTAAACGCATCTTCATTAACCAATACTCCAAGTCCCGGTGTCTCACTCATGGATGTAATGGAATATCCATTTATAGTGCCATCATTTTGAATACCAACGGAAAGGGTAATATCAGCCTGGCTGCCTTCGTGAGATGTAACTGTAATCACATAGCCAATCACATTGCCAGATGCATCCAGTGCATTGTTCACAGCCATAATCTCATCATTTGGATATTCGCTTTTTGCAATAATATCCGCCGCCTTCTTTGCATCGAACACGGAGCTTTCTTCAAAAGAATCAGCCTCTTTAAATACCTCTTTGTATGCAGCTTCCTGTGTTTTCTGATTTGCCTCTGCAATAGGCTTTTTCGTGATTTCATTTACTCCTCCAAGAATGAACCCCAGAACCAGAGTAAAGGCTGTTAAAATCAACGCATCATGCACAATCTTCTTATTCATGCTGCTTTACCTCCTTTTTCTGTCCAAATGCTCTTGGAATGGTAATTTTCTCTATAATAGGTACCAGAAGGTTGCTTAAAATAATAGCGAAGGAAACACCCTCTGCATTTGCTCCAAAGATTCGGAACAATCCGGTTAAGACACCAAGCAGAATACCATAGATAATCTTACCTGTCGGTGTAATTGGTGATGTAACATAGTCTGTTGCCATAAAGAACGCACCCAGCATCAAACCGCCACCGCAAAGCTGTGCTGTTACATAGTTCCAGTCAAATCCATGACCGCCGAAAAGCAGAATAAATACTGCAAAGGACAAAATATACGTTCCCGGAATCCTTAAATCAATTACACCCATCAGAATCAGGAAAATTGCTCCTGCTAAAATCGCAATAACAGATGTTTCACCAATGGTTCCTGCCGTAGTACCAATCAACATTTTCATGGTATCTACGCCTTCTCCATTACGCAGCAATGCCAGAGGAGTTGCTCCGGTATAGGCATCACAATTATAATTAGTCATCGTTCCGGCAAAAGAAACTAAAAGAAAACATCTTGCTGCCAATGCCGGGTTCATAAAGTTTTGTCCCAGCCCTCCAAACATCATTTTTACAATTACAATTGCAAAAACACTACCTAATATGGCCTGCCAGATTGGAAGCTCACTAGGAAGATTTAATGCCAGAAGTAACCCTGTTACTACTGCACTATAATCGTTTATGGTACTTTTTTTATGTATTAATTTCTGAAATCCCCATTCTGAAACCACACAGGTTGCAATACACACTGAAATTAAAAGCAATGCGTTTAATCCAAAATTCCAAATACCAAAAATACTAGCTGGTAATAAAGCAATTATCACATAAAGCATGATTCTACCAGTTGTATCTTTGGCACGAATATGTGGTGATGAAGATACATTATATAAATCACTCACAATAATCCACCTCTTTCTTTGTTAGTTTTTCTTTCTTCTCTCTGCAAGTATTTGTTTTTTCATGGTTTTAATGGACTGTGTCAACTGGCGTTTCGCCGGGCAGATAAAACTGCAGCTTCCACACTCAATACACTCCATTCCATTCCATTTTTCAAAACCATCTGTATCACCATGGTCACTCATTTTCGCAAGTCTGGATGGTATAATCTGTTCCGGACACGTTTCTACACAGCGTCCGCAATTAATACATGCAGTTGTTTCACTTGCTGCCACATCATCTTGAGCCAAACAAAGTAAAGAGGACGATGTCTTGGTTGTTGGAATATCCAGTCCAAACATAGAAAATCCCATCATAGGACCGCCGGAAATCATCTTCTCTGGCTGTACCGTACATCCTCCGGCTGCTTCTAAAATCTCTTCGTAGCTCATCCCGATACAAACATCAAAGTTCCCCGGCTCTTTTACCGCATCTCCTGTCACAGTAAAAATTCTGTTCATAACAGGTTTTCCAAGTTTTACGGCGTTATATATAGAAATTAACGTTTCAACATTGTCTACAATACATCCTACATCTGCCGGAAGCATAGTAGAATTAATTTCCCGATGGGTTACGGCATAAATTAATTGACGCTCACCACCCTGGGGATATTTGGTCTGTAGTGTACAGACTTCCAGGCGAGGTTCATCCTTTACCAGTTCCTGCATCTTTGCAATTGCATCAGGCTTATTATCTTCAATCCCAAATATTCCTTTGGCATTTTCGAAAATTTTCAACACAATTTTCATACCTTCTACAAGCATTTCCGGTGTTTCCAGCATACGTCTGTAATCTGCAGTTAAATATGGTTCACATTCGGCACAGTTAGCAATAAGGTACTCTATTTTTTCGGGCTCCTTCGGAGATAATTTTACATGTGTGGGAAATCCAGCTCCACCCATTCCGACAACGCCTGCTTCTTTTACACGAGTAATAATATCCTCTTTTGAAAGATGCTCAATATTATCTACTGACTGGTATTCCACCTCTTTCATCGCTCCGTCACTTTCGATGATAATGGAGTTTACCATGTCCCCCGCTGCTCCGAGACGCGGTTCAATCCCTTTCACTTTCCCTGATACAGAAGAAAACACTGGCGAAGATACAAAACCAGATGCTTCTGCTATTATCTGTCCTCTTAATACTGTATTCCCCACGGCTACAACAGGATTCGCCGGTGCTCCAATATGCTGTGATATTGGGTATACCAGCTCGCCTTTGGGTAATAATTCACGTATTGGTTTATCTTTCGAGAATTCTTTTCCATCATAAGGATGAACGCCACCTTTAAATGTCATTAAACCCATTTCTTATGCCCCACTTTCTTTATGTAATATATTCATGTTCATAATTATATCATATTTTTTTCTCAATAGCACTGATTTTCTGTGCTTTTTATCATACATATTCCCGAATCTGCCGTATTATTTGTGCTATTTTAAAAATATTTCATCCCAGTAGAAAATGTGATATAAT
>CAZUKR010000044.1:0-20294 GCA_964620885.1 uncultured Eubacterium sp. | reverse complement strand
TACTAATCGTATCATAATCTTTTTTCTGCCAAAATGCAATCCTGTAAATTAGTTAAATTCGTATGTGTTTTTACATAAAAAGTAGAATGGACGGGCAGTAAATACCTATCCATTCTACTTTTTAATAATATCATAACCATTATTTCTAAAGATATTGCATCATATCCTTTAATGATAGAAACACTCCATCTGGTTTGATTTCTGATTTTGGGATATCCTCTTCCTTTGTCTCACCGGAAAGTACTAGAATTCCCTTAGCTCCATTTTTGACTCCAGTAGCAACATCAGTATAAATTCTGTCTCCTACAAAAGCCACTTCCTCTTTCTTTCTTCCTGTTTTAAGAAGAACCATATCTATGGTTTCCCTGCTTGGTTTTCCCAGAAACCGCGGCATCATCCCAGTAGAATGGGAAATTAGTCTACACATTGCTCCGCAGTCTGGGATAACCCCTTCTTCCGTAGGACAGTTTGCATCCATATGCGTGGCTAGAAACAATGCACCATTCCTGATAAATGTACAGGCCCGCTCTAATTTATGATATGTGAGGGTGGTATCAAACCCTATTACAACAATATCAGCCTGTTGTTCTGTCAGGAGGATTCCCCCTTCTGCAAAGGACTGTTCCAGTGCCGGAGTCCCTACCAGATATACTGTTTTCAGAGGGAAATACTCCTTTAAATAAGAAATGGTTACATCAGCTGATGTCATAATCTGCTCTCTGGAAATTGTACAGTTCATCCGTCTAAGCTTTTCTATATAAAGTTCTGGGGATTTGGAAGAGTTATTGGTAAAAAACAAAAAGTCCTTTTTACGCTCCTGTACTTTTTCTAAAAATTCCAGTGCTCCATCTATAATCTGTTCTCCCAAGTAAAAGGTTCCATCCATATCCAGCACAAACAGATTTGTTTCTTCCAGCAATTTTTGTTTTTCGTTCTGCTTCTGCATTCCTCGTCACTCCTCATATTCTATCCATACTACTTCTGACTGGTTTTTCTTAAGTTTCATACTAAATCTTAACTCTTCTTTGTTTTGTACAAATGAGTAGGATTTTCTTGATATGATTCCCTGTATATTTTTTATGCTTCTGTCCAGCCGCAATACCACCTCCAAAAGCCGGCTGTCCGTTTCACTATAAGTATATTTTCCTGTAAAGGAACTGGTTACAAGCAAAAATGCTTCTTTTTCTCCTAACATCAGACTTCCGTCAAACTCCCGTACCTGCTGTTCGCTGAAGAATATTTCAACTTTGGGCAGTACTCCTGATTCGGGAAGAATTTCCGCCAATATATCCCACAGAAGATAGGACTGCTCTGTCAGATATGCCGCATCTGGATGGGTGGCAAAGTAAAATGCCTTTCCTTTTCCATATTTATGGCTGGTAACTGCAGGAGTATCATCTCCAAATCTTGCCAGCACCTCTACATCTGGTTCCTCAATATGAATTTTTTCCTGATGCCAGCATCCCTTATAGATTTTTCTCTTATAGGTAATCCGTGGGGTTACATTGGAAACTGCTTCCCTTGCATCTATTCCAAACACTTTTTCTAATTCAAAGCAGGGCATCCGGTGATTATACCACCCATGGGTTCCCAACATGCCAAGCCGGGCTGTTCCGATAAGCATACCGCCTTCCTTTACATACTCTGCAAGCCCTTGTGCCATCTCTTCTGTCACATAGGCAAAGAATGGAAGATATACTACTTTGTATGCTTTTAATATTTCCGGTGTCAGCATATCCTGAGAAACAAAATCTACCTGATAGTAATTTTCCCAGAATACCCGATATGCTCCCCGCAATGCTGTATGCAGGAATTTTTCCTGATCCATACCTTTTAATAAAATAGCATTTTCTTTACACATGCCTATGGCAATTTTTGCTTTCTCTGTATGTCCGGTATCGATAACTTCTTCCATACGTTCTATCAGATTACCGATTTTTTCTGCGCTTTCCAAACGTTCTGTAGGTTCTCCGTCCAAATCTACCAGACCACCCCAATGGATTGGCTGAAAATCCCATTCACGAAAGCCCTGATATAAGGATACTTTGGCTCCGTGACTAAATGCATCCAGTACATTCCTGTATAAATCCTTTCCAGTTACATTTCTGCTTGGGCCCAATACCCAACCGTTGATTGGTCCGCTTTCTGTTTCCAGCAGCCAGTAATCCCGTCCTGCCAAATCTGCTGTACTTCTGCCCATATCCAGACACATAGATGAGAATTCCGGTATAGACTCTGTCTTATTTCCGCTTCCCGGATAAATATCGTAGCCGATAACATCTACTGCCTTTGCCATCTCAAACTGGTCTAATCCAGTCAGAACTCCAAAGGGATCTTGTGATTTTAAGAAGAAAATATTCGTAGTGGTAATATGTGTTGTATCATACTGCTTAATCAATGCATTCTGCCACTTTACATAATCCACTGTGTTTTCCATCCAGAACAGGCGCCAGTCCAGCCACCTGGTCACACTGGACCAGGCATAGGGCATAGCTCTGGGCGGTTCTACCTCCTCAAAAGAACTGTGGCAGGTATGAGTGGCGCCCCAGGTATAAGCTTCATTTAATGCACCAATGTTCTGATATTTTTGCTTCAGCCAACCTCTGAACTTTTCACAGGAGGGTTCATTGTAGCAATAAATATCCACACCATTTCCATCCAATGGCATAAATGGAAATGATATTTCATTGTGAATCTGATAAGCATATAGTGCTGGGTGCTTACTATAACGTTTTACTAAAGTAGTAATATACCGCTCTGCCTCTTTCAAGAACTCTGGATGGTCAAAACACGCCCAGGAATAGGAAGCATTCATAGGATAGAATTCTCCATGGTTATTCTGAATACGTACATCTGGATATTTTTTATAAATCCAGTAAGGGGGAGTGGCTGTTCCAGTTCCCAGCAGGATTTTCATCCCGTAGGTTTCACACAGGTCAAAAAATTCATCCAGCCACTCAAACTCGTAGGTTCCCTCCTTTGGCTCTATCTGATCCCATGAACAAAACAACTCTGCTGTTCGTATCAAGGTAATCTTACATTTTTTCATATGTGCCAGGTCCTTCTCCCAGTCCTCTCTTTTCTGAATAAGAGGATAATACCCTGCTGCATAATGTAGTTTCTTATCCATAAAAACCTCCCTTTCTTATTATGCATTCTTCCTACTGAAACAGTCCTGCAATCCAGGAGCTTATTGCTGAGAATATAGAGAAATCATTTCCACCATATAACTGGTTGAATCCTGCTGCTGTTTCCAAAGTAAGGCCAATAGAAACCATTAAGAACAATATCATTAATACGCCGCTGACTGCCGATGCTACCACTGCTGCTAACCGCCCGCCTTCCTTGTTGGCAAAGACTGCTGCCGGGGCAATATCAAAGAAACATGCTACGGTCAATGGAATAACTGCATACACCATGGTTCCGGTAACTGCCATTACAACAATTGTCAGAATACTGGTAATCATACTAACGATAAACCCAAGAAGCAAAGCATTTGGTGCATATGGGAAAATCATTGGAATGTCCAGGGCAGGAATTGCATTTGGAATAAGTTTTTCACTAATTCCCTTAAATGCTGGAATAATTTCACCTAACATCATACGTACACCAGTTAATAAAATGGTTAAGCCGGCACCAAAATTCAGACCCGCGATTAAACTAAATGAAATTAAGTCATATTGCATACCACCAATGGTTGCTATGCCTGGCAGCGCTTCTCCAAATACCTGCTGCCTCGCGTCTGCTCCTATCACAAGGCCTACAATAATATAAGTAACTATCATTACAATTGAGGATGCTACTGTTGTATCACGGAAGAAATCAAGTCCTTTTGGAATATTCATTTCTTCTGTTGATTTACTTTTTCCTTTAAATAATTTTCCTATCCCATATCCAATCAGACAGTAGATTCCGGCACTATGTCCAATCGTAAAGTTATCTGCACCGGTTACCTTTTTCACCAGCGGGCGTAAAATAGCCGGGGAAATAATAATATAAAGAGACAATCCTATGGTTGCAAAGATGATAAGTCCTGTTCCGGACAGTCCGCCTTGTACACCAGACGCCACTGCTAAATATGCCAGCCAGAAATAAATATGCCCTGTCAGGAATATGTTCTTCAGCGGTGTAAATTTTGCCACGATTAAGTTAATTACAAAAGACAATGCCAGTGCAAGTCCAATCTCAGCTCCATAAGCCCCCAATACTTCCCAGCAGATATTTCCATCAAACTGGCTTGCTTCCGGCAGTTTATAAAGTGTTGCAAATGCTGTTGCCAGCGGGGATGCTGCCGCGGTAATAAAATTCACTCCTACAAATAGGATGATAACACCCATAATTGTTTTTGCAGTCCCCTTTACAACTGTACCAAAATCCTTTTTTTGCAGTAAAAGCCCTGCCAGAGCAATAATTCCCATAAAAAACGGGGGCTGTTTAAAAACATTGGTCCCAATATAGTTCAATACTTCCATCATAATTTTTCCTCCTTCTCTCCTATCCATACTACATTGACTTAATTACTCCTACACACTTCTCTTCAATTTCATTCAGGTCCATAAAGTTGTCAATAACAATAACCGGAACGTCAAAATTACTCTCAATCTGCCCTGCAATTTCTCTTGAAGTTACCACGATATCTGTAATAATTCCTACTGCAGAAGTCACATCAATATGCTCTACTTCTGCTGTAATATCGTTGTTCTTAAGTACCTGCTCCAAATTCATACGCAGAATCAAACTAGTTCCCACACCAAATCCGCAGACTGCTAAAATTTTTATATTTGCTTTCATCTCTGTTCCCTCCTTTGACTTAATAACTGCTCAGCAAATCTTTGATTTCTTTTTCCTCCTTGCTTTCCATCAGTATCTTCACATTTTCTGGCACAATCAGCATCTGTGCTAAGTCCTGCAATGCTCCCATATGGCCCTGATCATCGTTGGAAGCAAATAAAAATACTAATTTTACCGGATCGTTTGCTGCACTGCCAAATGCCACCGGGTTCTTGAGGCGGATAAGCTGAATACAACTTTCTTTGACGCTCTCATCGGGTCGTGAATGACCAAAAGCCACACCAGGCATGATAACGATATAGGGACCTAGTTTTTCTACTGCCTGTATGGTATTTTCCACATAGGTCTTTTCAATTTTTCCACTCTCCACTAATACTTTTCCAGCTCTTCGGAGCGCTTCCCTCCAATCAGAAGCTTCTGCCTCCAATTCGATTTTATCAATGTCCAATAGATCTTTTATCATATTTTCCCTCCTTTACATTATGTCATGAAACAGTTTTTCCAAGAACTCATAGGCCAGCTCTGCATTCCGGTATACATCATATCTGCTGTTTCGCCAGATACAAGTCTCATTTCCAGCCTCTGTGCCCGGTAAGATAAAATTCTCCACCATTGCATATCGTTCATAAGAAATAGAGGCAAGTCCTTTTTTTACCTTCTCCCATGATACTCCTCCTGTTCCGGGGGCCGCCCGGTTGTTATCACAAAGGTGTACATGAAAAATATGATTTTTCCCATACGCTATGGCTTTTTCCAAATCCTCCTCTTCTATAAAGGCATGGAAGGTATCAAAATGAATACCTACGTTATCTGCGTCAATTTTTTCAATAAATCTTATACCTTCTTCCACTGTGTTCATAAAGTAGCTTTCATAACGATTCAATATTTCCAAGGACAGCAAAACTCCTTTTTCCTTTGCATACGCTGCCACATTTTCCAGACTTTCTTGTGCCCATTTATAATTTTCTTCTGCCTCACTCCTTGGTTTTCTCTGTCCCCAGGGAGCATACAGCACTCCACCCAGGCAGTCAGCCTCTAATTCATTAGCAATATCTACACATTTCTTCAGTCTCTGTCTACCTCGTTCCCGAATCGCTGTATCAGGAGAGGATGGATCTTCTGCTATGTTTACACCTGTTCCACAGGTACAGGAAAGGTTGTACTGCCGCAGCAGTTTTTTGGCTTTTCGGTAATCATAATCCATCGGAGCCATCAGCGGAAACTCCACTGCTGTATATCCAGTTCTGGCTGCATGGGGAATATAATCAAATCCACAATCTGCCCAGTCTCCCGTATAGGAGGATAAATGTATTCCCAGCTTCATAATTCCTCCTTTTCTTCCATTTTTTTATGGTAAGACTGCAGTAATTCGTACACTTCTTTTTCTGTATCTGCTTCCAGCACCTGTCTGACCAAATGCTCTGCATTCCTTTTTTCTATCCTGCGAATCTGATACCTAATATGGTTAATCTGTCCCGGTACCATACTTAGCTCCTCAATTCCAATTCCTACAAAGAACGGCGTCAACAATTCATCAGATGCAATTTCCCCGCATATACCAATCTGAATTCCAGCCCGATGTGCATTTTCTGCAGCAATTTTTATGGCCCGCAGCACAGACACATTATAATTACTATACAGGTATTGCACTTTTTCATTCATACGGTCTGTTGCTGTAATATACTGAATCAGATCATTGGATCCAATACTAAAAAATTCTGCCTCTTTTGCCAGTTTATCGCTGATAAATATTGCTGCGGGAGTTTCTACCATGATGCCGATTGGGATTTCCGTATTATATTTTATTCCAGCCTCTGAAAGTTCCTTCTTTGCCTGCTCCACCTCTTGTTTTGCTTCCCTCAGCTCTCCCAGCGTATCAATCATTGGAAACATAATTTTTGCATTTCCATATGCACTTGCCCGGAGAACCGCTCGGAGCTGAGTGCGAAACATCTCTTTTTGGTCTAAACAAATACGAATTGCCCGATAACCCAGAAATGGATTTTCCTCCTTGGGCAGATTCATATAATCCAGCTGTTTATCTCCTCCGATATCAAGGGTACGGATAATGACCGGTTTCCCCTCTGCCTTTTTTACTGCCTGAATATATGCCCTGGCCTGCTCCTCCTCTGTTGGATACGTTTTGGCTGCCATATAGAGGAATTCTGTCCGTAATAATCCAATTCCATCACAGCTCTTTGCTTCCAGCTGACTTAGGCTTTCACTATCTCCAGAATTCATACAGACTTCTATCTCATAGCCATCTTTTGTAACTGCAGGCTGTCCCGCCTCTCGTTCATATTTCTTCCCCTCCGAATGCTCCAGCTCTAATGCTGCTTCAAATTCCCTCTGGTATGTTTCTTCCGGGTTAATTCTGACACATCCTAATTCTGCATCTACATAAATCATGTCTCCGGCTGAAACTTCCTTTAGGAGTCCTGCTGCCCCTATAACTGCAGGTATTCCAAGTGTCTTTGCCAGAATGACGGTATGGGAAGTCCGCCCACCTTTCTCCGTTACAAAAGCTTTTACCCGTTCTTTATCTAGTCTTACTGTATCTGCTGGCGTCAAATCTTCTGCAACTACAATTACGTCCTCTGTTATAATCTCTTCCTGCTCTTGTTTCCGTCCTAATATATAAGAAGTTAATTCCCGGCAGACATTTTCCATATCAGCTCCCCGTTCCCGCATATACGCATCCTCCAGGGTTTCAAACATCTGACTGACCTTCTCTTGTTCCTCCTGTAGGATTGCTGCTGCATTTACACGTTCTTCTGCAATCCGGCGGCATACCTCACCGAAAAAGTAATCATCCTTTACAATCTCCTTATATGCCTGGAAAATTGCCGCTGCTTCTTCCCCGATTTCATTTTTTACCGTATCATAAAGCTCTGATAATTCTATGGTATATAGTTCTCTCGCCCGATTCAGTTTATCAATCTCACCTGCACTGTCTGAAATGGAATATTTCTGCACTTCCTGATGGTCTAAGATTAATACCATGGCTCGTCCTCTGGCTCGTCCTGCCGCTCCTGTTATTCCTTTTATCTCTTTCATGTGCCCACCTTATTCCTCTAACTGGTTAATCAGCGTCTCAATGGCTTCGACTGCCTCTTCCTCATCTGTTCCTTCCACTTTAAGGATGATACTGGTTCCTTTCACCATCCCGCCGCTTAGAATACTAATAATGCTTTTGGGATTAATCTGCTTTGTACCTGCAACAATTATAATATCACTGTCATACTTCTGGCTGACTGTCATCAGCTGGGTAGCCGGTCTTGCATGAAGCCCTGATTTATTTTGAATTACCAAATGCTTTTCAATCATATCCTATTTCCTTTCTTACTCTGGGCAGACCATATGAATTCCGGTCCATTTTGCAAATTCTTCTAACTGCACTCTGATGTCCTTATGTATGATTGCATAATGCTGTTCAAACCCATGGGTTACAACGGTATCAAGTACTTTCCTTACTCCTGCATCCGGAACGATATCAGTCTGTACCCCCAGCAGTCTGCGGTCTGGTGGAACAGTATTCCCTCCTGCATAAAACATCTGATATCCGTGTTTTTGCTCTGAAAGCTTGCACATAGAAATTCTTCCTAATTTCATCTGATACTGTACGCCTATTCCAATACCGCCCCGCATAGTGGCTTGTTCCGTATACTCTACAGGCATATGCTCTTCTGCCAGCATCTTAGGTCCAAATCCACAATGCCATGCTTTTATACTGGATTCCCCTGTCGTCGTAACCAGATCTGCAAAGAATACCGGCTCCTTCCCAAGTCTTGCAAGAATATCCATGGTAGCCAGTCCTGCCACATCTCCTTCACAGCCTGCTGTAATTCCACTGTCATTCAATCGTGATAAAACTCCACACCCAGAACATTGATAAATATCCTGCAGCTCCGGCCAGCACTTCATCGTTACTGCATCAATTTTCTCTTCACGAATAAAGTCCTGCATAGCCAGTTCCAAACGAATGGTTCGCTCTACCATTTTCTTTTCAATTGTGATATTTATGTCCGGCGGAATTTTTTCATAAACACTCTTTACTTCTTTTTCCGATATCTTTTCGGCATTGTGGATTAAGGTTGCCAAAGAATAATATACAAGTTCCGGTCCGATTTCTTTGCGAAACTGAAGCTCGTCTACCATACACCGGTAAAATCCCGGTACTCTTGAGCCAACGATTCCGTACCTGGAATGCTTTAGTTTCTGTATAGTTTCCACAGCCTGAATGGTCACCATAAGTTTCTTTCTGACTTCTTCGTCCTCGAATGCACCATATCCATAGCTGAATTTTTTTTCTATTTTATGCAAAAAGCTCGTAAGCATCGTAAGACCAGTAAGGGAATTCAAAGGAATTGTTGGAAAATCATCCACTACCGGGTCACTAAATCCCCACACAAATACTGGCGTTTCCTGAAATTCCATAATAAAATCCATCAGCATATTGCCCTGTGTAAATGTTCCTATTTGAATAACCAGAAGCTCTGGCTGTTCTTTTTTTAACAATGCAATTGCAGCCCTATTATCTTCATCCGACAACATAACTTTTTCCATTGCAATTATTTGATTCTGCCCTTTCTTCAGCCACAAAATGGTCTGTTCCAGATATTTCTGTGGGATATCATACCGCGAAACAGCCGACCCATATGAAACAATTCCAATCTTCATGTCCTTTCACCTTCTTTTCTCCTTTATACTTTTCCCTGACTTCTGCACATTTTGATAATCTTTTCCATCTGCACTCCCGTCTGTCTACCTGCTTCTTCCAAATACTTAAAACTATAAGCCCCTGGATTACGTTCCCGGCTTTGATCTATTCCTCTGCCAAATGCCATATCAAGGTCTGTGAAAAAATTGATTTTACATATACCGCTTTCTATTGCCTTGCCGATATCTGTTTCTGAAAGTCCTGATGCTCCATGCAGCACCAGCGGAATGGAAACTGCCTGCTGTATTTCCTTAATACGTGTGAAATTCAATTGAGGCTTTCTTCTGTAAATTCCATGAGCATTTCCAACCGCTACTGCCAAAAAGTCCACTCCTGTCCGTTGTACATAGGCTTTCGCTTCTGCCACACCTGTGTAAGATATACTGGCATCTTCTGAAATGCTCTGCCCTTCTGTTCCACCAACCACACCAAGTTCTCCTTCCACCGGCATATTTTTTCGATATTCTTTTACTTCCTCTGTATTTTGTATATTTATATTATAGTCGTTGTTGGAGCCATCATACATTACGGAGGTGAAACCACTGTTCATTGCTTTTTTCACATCCTCCACGCTGGTGCCATGATCCAGATGGATTGCTGCTACCACCTCAAATTCTTCTCCCAGCGCCTTTATTATCTGTATCAGTGTCCGGTATGGTATTTCTCTTGATTGTACCTGAACCGGCGATAACTGCAATATAACTGGAGATTCCAATTTCTGGCAGCTGTAAAGAACCCCTCTGATACTATCCAGATTATCTACATTTACTGCTGGTACTGCATACTTTCCTTCCTGGGCTGCCTTAAGCAGCCGGTCTGTTTTTATTATCTTCATCTTATAATTGTGGAAAATACGGTGCATCTGTGGGTTTTATCCACGCCGCTTTCATTTCCTCGTCTACCTTACACACCGCAAGCCCAATACCTCCCATCTCTTGTGTCGTAATATAAGAACCAATCAGCGGTTTAAATATTTTAATTTCTTTCCGTGAAAGGAACCGTTCTACTGCTCCAAAGAAAATTAATAATTCCATCATTGTGGTTTTACCAGATCCATTCACAATAATCGCTACTTCATCACCTTTTCCACAGTCAAAATCTTCGATGAGACTGCTTATCATACTTTCTGCTATTTGATCACACGATTCATTCTGATAGGTAATCAGAGCAGATTCTCCATGTACCCCAAGTCCTACCAGCACTTCTCCTTCTGAAAGCTCAAACATTTTTTCTCCAGTGACTGGTGAAGTTCCCGGTGACATTGCCGCTACAATACTTCTGGTATTGTCCCGCACCTTTTCTGCAAATGAAACGATTTCTTTCAAACTGTGTCCCGGAGCATAGGAAGAGGTCATTTTATAATTAAACAATGTTCCCACTGCTCCTCTGCGTTCTGAAACAGGGTCGCTTTTCGGTGCTGATGCAATATCATCATAAAGTACAACGCCTCTTGCCATAATACCTTCATCTTCTGCCATATCAATTGCCATTTTGGAATTCAGTACATCTCCTGCATGATTTGAAATCAGTACGCATACTCCACTTCCTGTATCTGCTGCTTTTATGGCTTCTAACATAGTATTGGGTCCGGGAGCTGCAAAAATTCCTCCGTATGCATTGGCATCTAACATATTATTTCCTACAAATCCTATACAGGCTGGTTCATGGCCGGAACCATTTCCAATTACAACCCCCACCTTTCCTTTTGTCATTTTTCTTCGTACAATTACATCTGCCTCCGGCAATTTCTTTATCCGCTCTCTATATGCTTTCACATATCCCTTTATCATCTCCGGTATAATATCTTCTGGTCTATTGATAAATTTCTGTATGTTCTTCTTTGTGGAACCGGTTCCATTTTTGCCTGTAGAAATCTCATATTCCCCATATGCTACATAGGAAGTATCCCCTTCTAAAAAACGTTCCATCCGTTCAAGTAAATAATAAAAAGACGTAGCTCCTGCATCCTGATGTCCAATGGATTTTTCCTGTAAAAATTTTGATCTGCCTCTGCGTGCCCGCATTCCAACAGTTGCTTCCAATCCCTTTTTGGCTCCCGCTACAGAACATTGAACTGTCTCAATTAAGGTTTTCCCCTCTTCTGCTGCCAGCTCTGCTGCTTCCGCCGCCGGTACCATTGCATCTACCATTGTTTTATCATTTGGTCTTGCACCACCAAACTCCATTACTTTTTCCAAACTATTTCTTAGCGCCTCTGCGAATACTGGTGCCTCTAATGTGGACTTCTCTTTCATACATTTTCCAAATTCTGTAAATATGGTTCCAAACAAAGGCCCCATTGCCCCACCGATATTTGCAACAAGAGAGCGTCCATATGTTTTGAAATATTCACTCCCTAATAAATCTTTTTCCATTCTATTGATATTTTCATAAGCTGCCTGGGCTCCTCTTGCCATACTGATTCCATGATCCCCATCACCAATGACACTATCAAGCCTTGCCAGTTCATCTCTTTTTTCCTGAAACATAACTGCAACTGCCAAAAGCATCTCTCTTATCTGCTTTGAATCCAATATTTTCACCTTCCCTTTCTGTTTTTCTTTTATCCTATACATTATTGGAACCGGTTCCAATTCGGGTAAATAATAAATCCGGTTTGAAATCCCGGTTTTTCTAATTCCTCTTCCCTTTTTGGGAGCGGTTCCAATATTTATACTTTAAGTATATACCTCTTTTTTACTTTGTCAATTTATTTTCAATATTTCACGTAATTTTGTAACTTAATTCTATTTTTCAATGTTGTTTTTTGGTAGTATTGCACAACATATTAAAAGCCCTTGATTTTTCTTTCATTTTAAGAAATAATCTAAGATAAGGATATTAAAATTTTAATAGAAGGGATAGATTGAGTATGAATATTTCTAAGATTGCTGAATTGGCAGGGGTATCGAAATCTACTGTTTCCAGAGTACTTTCCCAAAATGGGAGTGTGAGTGAAAAATCCCGCGCAAAGGTTCTGCAGATTATTGAGGAAAGTAATTACAAACCGAATCCCTATGCCCGTATTTTAAATAAAAAATCTACAAAACTACTTGGAGTCATAGTTCCTGACATCTCTAATCCTTACTTTCCACAGATGATACAGGAAATTGAACATGAGGGGAAGAAATATGGGTATAAGATTATTCTCTGTGTATCTGGCTCCGATTCCAAAACCGAATACGAATATATGGACATGCTTGAGGAAATGCGTGTAGATGGTACAATTCTTCTATGTCCTACTACTTATATTACGGACTTATCAGCTTACGCCCGGCAATCCATTCTAAGTGTTGACGGTATTGTCAATGAGAATATTCCCTACATCTGTTCTGATTTTTACAAAGGAGGATATCTTGCCGCTACTAAGCTTCTGGAAAACAACTGTACAAATATCCTGCATATTTCAGGACGCAGTTATTTCTATCCTAACATAAAGCGTAGACAGGGATTTGAAGCAGGGATTTCTAACTCTTCCATAAAATTCAACACCTATGAACTTTTGTCCGACCTCTCCATGTCTAAAGGCTTAAAAACAATCAGCGATTACCTTTGTGAACATCCGGATGTAGACGGGATTTTCACCGACAATGATAGTATTGCTTTTATGGTTCTGCGTATCTTAAATGAGCTCCATGTCCCTGTACCGGAAAAGATAAAGGTAATTGGATATGATGATAATTTTATGATTCCTATGGTATATCCTGCACTTTCCACTATTCACCAGCCTATTGCAAAAATTGGCACTCTGGCTGCAACAACTCTTATCAACATGATTAATAAGCAGAAGATTAATTATGAAAATATTCTGGACGTATCCTATATATGCAGAGAGACTACTATTCTATAGACTAAGGGATTGTCGGGAAATTCAATTTTCTTTTCATATCTAGTATCGTGAGGAGTCATTGGCTTTATTTCTCGACATCCCCTTAATCCCAATTCTTTTTCTTCTCTCTGGCCACGGAACCACTATTTTGATGTCAGACTTACCCGAAATACAGTTCCTTCTCTTTCACATCCCTGTTTTTCATAATATGGATCAGCATCACTGGTTACATACACAATATCATTTGGAAATGAATCACATACGGTTTTCATTAAACGATTCCCGTATCCCCTTCCCCGGTATTCCTTATCCACCAGCAGGTCTAAAATATAAATTCCAAACCCATCGTCATTTTTACAGCGTATATAACCGCATAGTAAACCATTTTCTACCACTACATATGCAATTGAATTATTCATAGCTTTTACATATTTTTCTCTATTATCCCCTTCACAATAGGTCCACTCTTCCCCTTCTCTTTTCATCAGTTCAAACAGGGCTTCTTTATCCGAATCTGTATATTTTCTTATTAACATATATCCTTCTTTCTATATTTTACATATTTTTAGCATCACAGAATGTACACCATTGACCCCTTAATATTTGTACGGTTACGAATCCACACTTATAAATCATTGGAGGTTTATCATACATCTTGCAGTGCTTCTAAAAAACGCTTTCCGTACTTTTTGTACTTGAATTCCCCTACACCAGAAATCTCCAGCATTTCAGTTTCATTTGCCGGATTTTCCCGGCACATATGTACAAGTGTTTTATCCGAGAAAACGATATAAGGTGGTACCTTTTCTTCTCGTGCAATCTCTGTTCGCAGTGTCCGAAGCCTTTCAAAAATCTGTTCTTCCATCTCTGTAAGAGTAATTCCTAAAGTTTTTCTTTTGGTCTTCTGTTCTTTCTTCTCTTTGGGAACCCGCTTCTGTTCCTTAGCCATCTTCATCAAAACCTCTTCGCCTTCAAGTATCCGCCTAGAGTTTTCGGTCAGTTTTACAATACTGTACTCATCATTGGTGATATGAAGATATTCTTTCAGAAACAGATGATTTATAATCTGCCGCAGCCGATTGAGGGAAACATTGGCAAGAATACCGTATTCCGGATTCTGATCCATGCGGTACTGTCTGATTTTTGCATTATTTGATCCATGCAGCGTTTCAATGATAACATTTACACCATATCTCTGCCGGCAGGCATCCACACAACGTACAAATACCTTTGCTATCTCACTTATGTCCTCCGTCTCATACTGGGTTATGCAGTTCTGACAATTCCCACAGTAGTTTGAACCATACTCTCCAAAATACCGCAGGATATAATCTCGCAGACAGTCATTTGTAAAACAGTAAAAAGTCATTTTCTTAAGTCTATCCCTATCACGCTCTGAAACAATTTCTCTGGTTACTGAATCTAATTCTTGATTGTCCTGGTTTTTGTTGATAAAAAACTGATTTGTTACCACATCCTGCCCACTATAATATAAGATACATTCCCCCGGCTCTCCATCCCTGGAACATCTGCCAATTTCTTGATAATAGGACTCTAAGTTTTTCGGCATATTATAGTGAATCACATACCGGACATTTGATTTATCAATCCCCATACCAAATGCATTTGTTGCTACCATAACGCTGCTTCTGTCATAAATAAAGTCTTCCTGATTCTTTCTTCTCTCTTCATCAGATAGTCCGGCATGATATCTGGTTACTGAAATTCCATCTGCCGCCAGTTTGCTGCACACTTCCTCTACCAACTTCCTTGTAAGACAATAGACGATACCGCACTGATTTGGATGACAAGCAACAAAGTTATTTAGTGCTGCGTACTTATCCTTTGGTGTCTGCACACCCATGTAAAGATTCGGTCTGTCATATCCGGTAATAACCACCGTTGGATTTTCCAGCATTAATATATCTATGATATCTTCCCGAACCTCTTTTGTTGCTGTAGCTGTAAATGCACTGATCACTGGACGCTTTTTCAGCATCCTGATAAAGTCTACGATTTTGAGGTAGCTGGGACGAAAATCCTGCCCCCATTGCGAAACACAATGTGCTTCGTCTACTGCTACCATAGCGATATCTACCTTCAGGGCAAAGTTTAAGAAACTTTCTGTCATGAGCCGCTCTGGGGCAACGTATATAATCGGATAACGTCCCTCTTTAGCGAATGCCAGTGCCTTATAATACTGCGTTTCTGTCAGTGAACTGTTCAGAAATGCAGCATGTATTCCTGCTTGATTGAGAGCTGTTACCTGATCCTTCATCAACGAAATCAACGGCGATATTACCAATGTAATTCCTTCCATTATAAGTGCTGGAATTTCATATGCCAAAGATTTTCCGTGGCCAGTCGACATAACACCTAACGCATCCCGACCCGACAGAATACTATCAATTAATGTTTCCTGTCCTTCTCGGAATGTATCATAGCCGAAATATTGCTTTAGTACTTTATATTTATCCATTTTGCATTTCCTCTTGTAAATCCTTTTGTATTTTATCCATAACGATAATAATCTTTATTTCTTTTAATAATACCTTATCTCTCCCCAGTTTGCCATATTTTTTAGAAACTCTACCGTTGGTAGGTGTAAATTTTCCGGATATAATATAGAATAAAGCTGTAAGGAGGCTTGCAAACAAATGGATCAAATGAAAATAGGCGGCTTCATCGCTGTACGCCGCAAAGCAAAAGGATTAACTCAAAACCAGTTAGCTGAAAAACTGGGCATTACCGACAAAGCTGTATCAAAGTGGGAAACTGGAAAATCTATGCCGGACTTGTCCCTATTTATGCCACTGTGCGAGTTGTTGGAAATTACTTTGAATGAGTTGTTATTGGGTGAGTTTATTGCTGACGAAAATTTGAAAGAAAAATCTAATCAAGTGCTTTTTGAGGTTATTACAAGCTGGTTAGGAAAAGATCAATGGGGCGTTTGGACAGGTTCTGACAATTCAAGTATTGTTCTAAAACTCCAAAATATTATGAAAATATATGATACGGAAAGTTCTTCAACCTTGGCTGTAAACAATGTTAGTTTTGAAGTGGCAAAGGGTAGCTTCGTAGGGATAATGGGCGCATCTGGCTCCGGGAAATCTACATTATTAAATATGATAGCAACAATAGATAAGGCAACGGACGGCATAATAGAAATTGATGGACAAAATATTGCGGAAATATCAGAAAACGATCTGGCCGCTTTTCGTAGAGAGCATTTGGGTTTTGTTTTTCAAGAATACAATTTGCTGGACACGCTGACAATTTATGAAAATATTGCTTTGGCGTTGACAGTTAAACAAGTCTCAAAGGAAAGTATCAAGCAAACAATTTTTGATTTAGCAGAAAAACTTGATATATCTGATGTGTTAAATAAGTTTCCCTATGAGGTATCCGGAGGACAACGCCAACGCTGTGCTTGTGCAAGGGCGATTGCAGTTAATCCGAGCCTTATTCTTGCGGACGAGCCTACGGGAGCATTGGATAGCCATTCAGCAAAACAGTTGTTAGAAACGCTGGTCATGTTTCGCCAGGACTATTGCGCTACAATTTTGATGGTCACTCATGACGCTCTTTCTGCAAGTTATTGTGACAGAATACTATTTATGCAGGACGGGAAAATCAGAGCTGTTTTGGACAGAAAACAGGAAAGCAAGCAAGTCTTTTTTGCGAGCATTTTAGATATTATGACAAAACTTACGGATGGAGGCAGCTATGTATTATAAATTGGCTATTCGCAATGCAAAACGCTCCATTTTTGATTATCTGCTTTACATTATCACTATGACGATTTTGATTGCTATCATGTGTGTATCAAACTGTATTTCAGTTTTTGGTGATATGCAGGCCGGGTTTCAAACAGCGTCGCTCCCAATACTAAATAGTATGATCATGGTAGCTTTGGTATACTATATCAATATTTTTATGCTAAAACAGAGAGCAAAAGAGTTTGCGACTTATCTTTTGCTCGGCATGGAAAAAAGCAAGTTATCACAGATGTTTTTATTAGAATTTTGCTTCATTGGAATTGTGTGCTTTTTCTTGGGTGTCTTCATAGGAACAGGGATTTATCATGTGTTTTTTTCCTATGCACTTCAGGGAACGGAAACCCACCTGTTACTTATAACAAAAAGCGTTTTGCAAACATTTTTCTTCTTTGTTGTTATGGAGGCCCTTTCGGCCTTTCGCATAAGTAAAATAATATTTAAATTGCAAATCAATGATTTGATGAACGAAAAACGTCGAAACCTATCATTAGGAAATAAAAGAAAAGGTTTTTGGGGAGGCTTATTCATTATCAGTTTCTCAAGTTTCCTGTTTTTATTATGTGGGATTGTGTTTTTATCTGAAAGTGTAGCATTTTTCGCTATCTCCATTATTTCAGTTCCTTTGTTGTGCTGCATATTCGCGTTTTATAAATACATGTATGCATATCTTTCAGCAAAACGCCTCTCACAATCAGAAGATTTGTATCAAGATAATCGCCTTTACCACATTGCAGAAATGACATCGGGAACAAAAACTAGTGCTTTATTGGATGCCATTTTTAGTATCTGCTTGCTTTTCTCGTCAATATCCTTTGTGTTCGGGACACTCTTGCTCAATTCAGAAATAGAAATACTTGCCCCTGCAAGTCAACAGTTGATGGGTTTTTTGCAAATTAGCATTTGTATTATCTTTATAGTAATCTATTTTTCCATTATCTCTTTGCAGCAAATTGTCGAGTTGAAACGGCAGGCAAACAATATCCGTGTATTATATTATTTGGGAAAAAGCCAAATGCAAATTAAATCTTTGATGAAATCACAAATACTGCTAAAGCTATCTATGCCGACATTGATCTGCTTTGCTTTGTTGTTGATTGGAACGCCATTCATAAACTACAAACTGAACATGATATTCCCTGCCACAATGCAAAACTCTTTGATAACGGCTGTCGGAGGATTTGCTGCGTGTTTTGCCATATTATATTTTTGTTATTTCCTGACAACCTACATTATATGCAAACAGTATCTAAACTGATGCTGCCTGGTATTCCTTTTTATTTTGATGTAGACAATACCTTATGAAGATGCAACACTAAACTATCGGTCCGATTAAGATGAGCGGCACAAAACAAATTCCCTGTCTGCAAATGCCAAGAATAAAGCCCTTTTTTGCTTTTCCAAGAGCCAGAAAAGTGAAGAAGATTGAGGTTTTGATTGCCTTATGTAGGCGGTCATATTTTTTTGCACCATAATTATATCCTGCAATGGATTGAAAACCTTTGATAAACCCGAATACCATTAAACTTCCCATTGAAGTAACTCTTGTTACGACCCCTACTCCGGCGATTACAAAATCTCCATATCCCCTTGTCTGGTTATTGATAAGTGTAATAGAAAGGCTGGTTAATACCTAGAAAATTAGAGTAGAAACACCAACCTTGAATATTGGCAATAAAACGTCCTTATCAAAACTTATATTGGAAATTTTGAAGTTAAATAAGCTCTTCTTAAGTACAAAATTAAAAACTAATTATAGCAGTTATAATATTTACTGCCAGTACCAATTTAGCTCTTCCTTCACTCGAATTTAAACTGTTCATCGTAACAGATACAAGCAATAGAAAAATGGATTGTTTCTTTAAAAGAAGAATTTGACCTGTAAACATTACTCACCATCTACAGGCCAATTATATATTCTATTGCCTGTGCCGGCAACGTGGTGTCCTTTTCACTAACGTCTTTGGAGAGGGCATCCACAAAATTATTTCTGCGGTTACGAATCCACACTTATTAATCGTTGGAGGTATTAACTATTCACCTTCATTCAACATCCACATTCTTTTTAACGGAATTTCTGCTTTAATATCTGCACTAAGCTTATCATAATTTTCAAAAAGCTGTTCTATTACATCATTCGCATCTCAAAGCCTTATTTTGAAAAATTGTTTTGGAATTTCCCGCGTCACATTTGAATTAAATCCACTCCATGAAACCAACAGCCCATAATCTGCCCCCACATTACTCATAACTCCACCTAACTGGTCTAACACTACTCTTCCTACTGTAGAGTCTTGCGTTTTTACTTGAACACATATCTTGGGCGTTCCAAATCCCAGTTCTCCTCCGGAAGCTAGTATATCCACACCCCCATCTGCTCCTTTAAGACTATGAAACGTTGTAAATCCTTTCGCTTTTAAAATTTCTTCAATTAACTTCTCCATTCTATGCCCTTTGAACTTTTGTATAATATACTTAGAAATAATATCATACATATATTCTTCTATATCCAGACTTGCATTGTCATCTGCGGTACTATCAATAATTTGATTTGTTGAAACGTTTTTAGTTGGTACTTTCCATCCGTTTTGCTCCATTTCTTTTAAACGTTTCTCCGCATCATTTCTATGTATCTTACACACTGTCATAAAAGCACCAAAAGAATATAAAATATCCTGATCAAAATTATTTCTTGGTATGTCTTTTGCAAACCATGCAACATCTCTATAATGACTGTAGGGATTGCCCAAACTGCCATCATATACATACTCCCCAACAATCTTTCCAATATGTATTGTTCTTGTCTGCTTACTAGGCAACACAACCCAATCATCTTTTTCCATTCGATGAGCTATTAGATATATTTGAGAAACCCAATTAATTGCGGTCTTTTCCTTAATATCATCATACAGTTCCATGACTTTTCTTAATAACTTTTCTCTATCTAAATATTCTTTTAAATTAATGTTCAAATTATCCCATGTCAAATAGATACGTTCATCATTCAAAAACTTTTCTTCATACTCACCTGATTTTCCTGCTCTAAATAGCCAAATACTCATATACCCCCCCTATTCTTAGTTTATCTAACATAAAAACTGCACCAACCATAAAAAGTCAGTGCAGTCCTATAAGTCTTTATTTTATACAGTTTTCTTAGAATTTACCAGCGTTAGCA
>CAZUKR010000043.1:0-20335 GCA_964620885.1 uncultured Eubacterium sp. | reverse complement strand
ATTTGTTTAATATTACCATTTATTTTAAAATTCGTCAAATCAAATTCAGAGGATATCTTCTTCGTATGGCACAAAGTTGATATCCTCTTTTACCACTTTTATTCTACAAATAATGAGGTGGAATAGTACCGGTCTCCGCTGTCCGGCAGTAATACCACTATGGTCTTTCCTTCATTTTCCGGACGCTTTGCTACTTCAATAGCTGCATACAATGCCGCTCCCGAGGAAATCCCCACTAAGACTCCTTCTGTCTTTGCAATCTCTCTTCCCGTTTCAAAAGCATCTTCATTTTTTACGGTTATTATCTCATCATAGATTTCCCGATTCAGGGTATCCGGTACGAACCCTGCTCCGATTCCCTGAATCTTGTGGGGACCGCTCTTTCCTTCAGATAATACCGGGGATGCCGTAGGCTCTACCGCGATAATCTGTACCTTGGAGTTTTGGGATTTCAGGTATTCCCCGACTCCGGATATGGTTCCTCCGGTTCCTACTCCCGCCACAAAGATATCTACCTCTCCCTGGGTGTCTTTCCAGATTTCCGGTCCTGTAGTTTTTTTATGCACCGCAGGGTTAGCCGGATTTTCAAACTGTCCCGGTATGAAGCTTCCCGGTATCTCTTTGCTCAACTCTTCCGCTTTTGCAATGGCACCTTTCATTCCCTTGGCGCCCTCTGTTAAAACAAGTTCTGCCCCATAAGCCTTTAAAATATTTCTGCGTTCTACGCTCATGGTTTCCGGCATGGTGAGAATTACGCGGTATCCTTTGGCTGCTGCAATGGCAGCAAGACCGATTCCGGTATTTCCTGAAGTTGGCTCTATGATAACAGAGCCTTCTGTTAAGTTCCCTTTTTCTTCTGCATCTTCAATCATGGCTTTGGCAATCCGGTCTTTTACGCTCCCTGCCGGATTAAGGTACTCTAATTTTGCTAATACCTTTGCCTTCAGTGCATGTTTTTTTTCAATGTTTTCCACCTCTACTAATGGGGTGTTTCCAATTAAATCCAGTGTTCCTTTATAAATAAAAGCCATTACTGACTGCCTCCTTCTTTATTTGACTGCTTTAAATGCTTCTTCTAAATCTTCGATAATGTCATCGATATGCTCGGTTCCAATGGACAGACGAATGGTGTTCTTATAGATTCCCTGCTCATTTAACTCCTCTTCATTCAACTGAGAATGGGTGGTGGAAGCTGGATGGATGGCAAGGGATTTTACATCTGCCACATTTGCCAGAAGGGAGAAGACTTCTAAGTTATCGATAAAGTCTTTGGCTGTCCGGTCATTTCCTTTGATTTCAAAGGTGAAGATGGAACCGCCGCCCTTTGGAAAATATTTCTGATACAATTCCTGTTGTTTCTTGTCGGTCGTTACGGATGGATGATGCACAGTTTCCACCTGTGGATGCTGATTTAAATATTCCACTACTTTTTTTGCGTTCTCCACATGACGCTCTACCCGTAAGGACAGTGTTTCCAATCCCTGGAGGAAAATGAACGCATGGAATGGGGAAAGAGTGGCTCCGGTATCACGTAACAGAATGGCACGAATCTTAGTTACAAAAGCTGCTGCTCCCACTGCCTTGGTGAAACTTACCCCATGGTAGCTTGCATTTGGCTCTGTAATGGATGGGAATTTTCCCGATGCCTCCCAGTCGAAGTTTCCGCTGTCTATGATAACGCCTCCGATTGCAGTTCCGTGTCCTCCTATAAATTTGGTAGCGGAATGTACTACGATATCTGCCCCATGTTCAATAGGTCTTAACAAGTAAGGGGTTGCAAAGGTACTGTCTACCACCAATGGTATTTTATGAGCATGCGCTATTTTTGCCACTGCCTCTATATCACTTACATCGGAATGTGGATTTCCAAGAGTTTCGATGAAAAGTGCTTTGGTATTTTCTTTGATTGCTTTTTCAAAATTTGCAGTATCAGATGGTTCTACGAAGGTGGTGGTGATTCCATAAGCCGGAAGGGTGTGCTCTAACAGGTTATAGCTGCCGCCGTAAATATTATTGGCTGCTACGATATGGTCACCATTTTGTGCCAGGTTCTGAATCGTATAGGTAACGGCTGCTGCACCGGAAGCTACTGCAAGGGCTGCCACGCCCCCTTCTAAGGCTGCAATTCTTCGTTCGAAAATATCCTGGGTTGGGTTGGTGAGTCTTCCGTAGATGTTTCCTGCGTCTTCTAACCCGAATCTTGCTGCTGCATGGTCTGAGTTATGGAAGACATAGGAGGAGGTTGCATAAATTGGTACGGCTCTTGCATCAGTCACCGGATCCGCCTGCTCCTGTCCTACGTGCAGCTGTAAGGTTTCAAATTTCAATTCTCTATCTGTGTATGCTTTTTTACTCATATTTTCTCTCCTTTATTTTACGAATGGTTTTCGGTTTCAATAGTTTTGACAACAGAAGCAGCCCTGCATTCGGTCATCTTTTGTTATGTATAGTTCTATGATTTGTTGTTTTTCCATGACTGTTTCTCCTTTTCCCTATATTTCCTAGTTGCATAGTAGGTAATTGGTATGGGTATAATATACTCTACTTTTTCCACCATGTCAATATGTAATTTAAAAAAACACCAGAAACTTTTCTGGTGTTTTCGACATCTATGATTAGGACACTATTTCTATCGGCTCTACCGCAACATTTTTTGCCTCATCGATCCAAAAAGCCTTTAATACCGGATTCTCTATTTCCATCAGGGATAATATAAGATAATTTACTCCCGAATCATAAGCAAGGCGTTTATCTTCTTCAGATGGCCTCGAGGGAGTCTCCGGATGGGAATGAAAGTTTCCAAGAAGCTCATATTGATTCGAACGCATATCCTTTACTGCCATAAGCTGTTCTTTTGGCTCCATAGTAAAATGGTCTCTGCTCTCATCTATATTGGTCAGCAGATATACTTTTTCAATATACCATCTTTCTCCTTCTTTCCTGCCCCCTATTAATCCACAGGCCTCATTGGGCAATCCCTTCTTACAATGTTCCAATATCCGGTCATAATCCTGTCTTTTTAAGTACAGCATCGCTTTTTCCTCCTGAATATTATTTTCCGTCACATTCTATCTGCTCATAATCCACCAGCTCTGTAATGGTTGGATGGTCACCGCATATGCCGCAGTCCGGCACATGTTTGGGCAGTTTCACCGTACGGAATTCCATTTTAAGGGCATCATAAGTCATTAGTTTACCGGTCAGCAGTTCTCCCACTCCAACAATATACTTAATGGCTTCCATTGCCTGAAGGCTTCCGATTACGCCACCCATAGCTCCAATTACACCAGCCTGCTTACAGGTTGGAACCGCATCCTTTGGAGGCGGATTCTTGAATACACACCGATAGCATGGCCCTTCTCCCGGAACATACGTCATAAGCTGTCCCTGAAAACGAATGATACCCGCGTGAGAAAAAGGTTTCTTCGCCATAACACAAGCATCATTGATTAAGAATTTTGCCGGAAAATTATCAGTTCCGTCAATAATAAAATCATACTCCTGAATCAATTCCATGATATTTTCAGATGTCACAAAGGTACGATATGTATGAACGATTACATCTGGATTCATGGCATTCATGGTTTCTTTTGCGGATGTTACCTTTGCCTTACCCACATCTTGGGTTCCATGAATCACCTGCCTTTGCAGATTGGATAAGTCTACTTCGTCTGCATCTGCAATGCCAATGGTTCCAACCCCGGCTGCTGCCAGATACATAGCTGCTGGAGCACCAAGCCCTCCTGCTCCGATAATAAGCACCTTACTGTTTAACAGCTTCTTCTGACCTTTGACTCCTACTTCCTGCAAGATAATATGTCTTGAGTATCGCTCCATCTGTTGGTTTGTAAATGCCATTAAAAGCTCCCCCCTCCCATGAAATACAGGAATTCAATGTTGTCACCTTCTTTGATTACGGTGCTTTCAAACACTGCTTTTTCCAGAAAATCATCATTTAAGGTAACGGTTACATATTCTGCATTTTCCACTTTTTCCTGCTGGATTAACTTTGTAATTGTAGTTCCTTCTTCAATCTCTTTTTTTACTCCTGCGATTACTGCTTCCATTTCTTTCCTCCACTATTCCTCAACAATTTCTTTTACAATTGTTTCCAATTCTTCTTTTTTTACAAGTCCCCGTGTTCTGTTTACCTCTTCTCCACTTTTAAAAAATACAATGGTGGGAGATGCCATTACCTGATATTCCAATGCCAGATCTGTATCATAATTCACATTCACCTTTACCACTTTTAATTTATCCTCATAATCCTCTTCAAGCTCTCCCAAAATAGGAGAAAGCTGTTTGCATGGAATGCAGGAATCGGAATAAAATTCCACCAGCACCGGACAATTATTTTCTAAAACTTTTTCAGCAAACTGCTCCTGATTTATTCTCTCCGCCATGATTTCCTCCTGCTTATTCCTCTAGTTTCTTCACAATTAAATCATAAGTTCCATTTTGATTGTCTATTAGTTTGAGAATCTGCTGCCCTTCTTCCTTGAAGCTTCTGGGTACATTTTGTACCGGCTCCCCGTCATTCATGGTAACTGCCAGAATCTGCCCTACTTCTACTTCTTCCATTGCAACCTTTGCCTTTACAAAGGTCATGGGGCAGACCACATCTGTAATATCTACTCTCTCATCTACTATGTATTCAGCCATTGTATGCCTCCTCTAATACTTTCTTCAGTTTATCCGCACCTACTCTGTCAATGGTAAACTTAAACCGTTCTCCGGAATTTCCATTGTCATCAAAGAACTGGATTGCTGCATCTGTCACCCGGTACAGCTGTTCTTCTGATGTAACCACCGGAAGCAGAGAAGTTCCTTTATTGATATGATTTCCAAACAAGCCGCCAAAGGATACAATATAGCCTTCTTCTCCTTTCCATGCATCTGTTGGACATGATTTTACACATCTGCCGCAGTTATTACATTTCTGCTCCTCCATGGTAAGGTTTCCATCTTTGATTTCAATCGCATCTTCTCTACAGACTTTTTCACAGATACCGCACATAATACAAGCATCTTTTTTCCAGTTTACTTTTAAAGCTCCTTTGATTCCCACATCATTTTCTTCTGCTTTTAAGCAGTTGTTCTGACATCCTGTTACGCCGAATTTGAATTTATGAGGCAGTTCTCTTGCAAAATATCTTTTATCAAGCTCTATTGCAATTTTAGTAGAATCAATGTTTCCACTTGGACATATTTCGGAACCCTGACATGCTGTTACGGTACGGACACGTGGACCACATACTCCTAGTCTGCAATCGCCTTTTTCCAGTTCCTCTTTTACTTCATCAATGTTTTCCAGTTTGATAAATGGTATCTCCACACCTTGGCGTGAAGTCAGATGTACATAACCATCTCCGTATTTTTCAGCCACCTCTGCAATAACCTTGAGATTCTCTGTGGTCACAGTCCCTCCCACAACCTGTAATCTTAAAGAAAAATTATTTTTCTGTTTCTGCCGCATGAAGCCGCCCTTTTTTAATGTTTCATAATCAACTGCCATCTTATTCCTCCTTCTTTCTTATCGCCTGTTCAAAATCTTTTATCAAATCTTCTATATCCTCAATCCCCACACTAATACGAATTAAATCATCATACACTCCGGCATCCCGCTTTTCTTCCTCTGTGCTGTGTGCATTCAGGGTGGATTCCGGATGAATTACAAGAGTCTTAGTATCTCCGATATTGGAAACAATCAGTGGAATTTTCAAACTGTTTATAATGGAAAATGCCCGTTCTCTGCTCCCTACCCGTATAGTCAAGATAGCACCAAACCCACGGGAAAGTTCTTCTTTCGCAAGGGTATGCCATATGCTTTTTTCCAGTCCCGGATAATTCACTTCAATCTCTTTGATTCCATCCAGATATTCCGCAAGCTTTAACGCGTTCTCACATTCTCTCTGCATCCGCAATCCCAGTGTTTCCATACCCAGCAAGTTGTAATAAGCTGTCTGGGGAGCCATACAGGCCCCTGTGTTTCGGAACAATCCGTTACGAAGTTTGGCCGTATAGGCAAATTTTCCAAACTTTTTATATTCCTGCATACCGGGATAGCGCTTGGAATCCCATGCAAAACTTCCTCCATCGGTAATCACACCGCTGATGGCATCACTGTGCCCATTTATGTACTTAGAGGTGGAATTTACTACAATATCTGCCCCCAGCTCCAGAGGTTTTACCAGATAGGCAGTTGCCACTGTATTATCTATCAGAAGGGGAAGGTCCTGTTCATGGGCCAGCTTACTGAGATTTCTGATATCTGTAATATCCAGACTGGGATTACCAATGGTTTCTGCAAAAATAATCCTGGTCTTATCCGTAATGCTGTCTGTTATCTGCTTCCAGTCATTGTTCTTTACATATACCGTATGAATCCCAAATGCTTCCAAATCTTTAAATAAATCGATACTTCCTCCATAGAGGCTGGCACTTGAAATAATCTCATCCCCAGCTCGTAAAATGTTCATCAGGGCATTGGTTAAGGCTGCCATTCCAGAAGCGCAGGCAATGGAAGCAATTCCTCCCTCCAGCTTTGTCATCCGCTCTTCAAATGCCGTAACTGTTGGGTTGGCAATTCTCGTATAGGAATACCCCGGTGCCTGGTTGTGAAATAATTTTTCATGCTGCTGTGCCGAGGACTGATAAAATGCACTGGACTGGTATATGGGGGGCAGTGTTGCCCCTGTGTTCTTATCTCCTTCTATACTTCCGTGCAAAAGAGATGTATTAAATCCTGCCGCTTCTGTCATCTCATATCATCCCCCTTTAAATAATCCAAAAGTTATCATGAAATACAATACTTCTATAGGTTTCAAATTTTATCCACTTATCAAACAACTCTGCATCGGGATTTTCTCCGGTCTGTCCGAATTCCTTCAAAAAGGTCTGATACTGCTCTCTGGATTCTACGCTAATTGCAAACCCACGTCCGTTTACCAGTGGATATCCGCTGTATCCATATGTTTCCAGAGGTTCTATGGATGCCACCTTTCCTTCTCTGATTCCGATTGCCATTCGATCCCTGAGGATAAGAATGTCAAAATCTTCCGGATAATGATAGCTTTCTCCCTTTGCCGGTATGGTATCTCCAATGGTATAGACATCTTCTACCGGTTTGGCCTTGGCAATGTTCATACTTTCCATGTTGTAATAGAATTCTTCAAAAATATCTCCTCTTGCTTTGAGAGTTCCGGATACAAAGGAATAGCTTCCTTCTTCTTCCTGCCGGTTTGTTTCTTCTACGATACCGCAGGCTGAAGTCATATTGGTAATCCGGTCAATTAGAATCAGTTCTCCAAGGGTCTTATGCTTCTCAAATGTATCCACCACAATATTTTCCTGAAGGAGAATTTCACACTGTGCAATTTCATTTTTCTCAAGACGATCTGCCGGAAGGGACTCCCCGGTATTTACATCTAATTTATGCTGTATGCCAGTTAAGACTCCTGGTATCTGTTTGGTTCCAAGTTTAACAAGATAGTCCTTGCCAATCACCAGTTCTTCATCATCCATCCAAAGAAGAGTTGCTGTAATTTTATTGCTTATGGGAAGCTCTGTCTGTTTTATCAGCACACATCCTCTGGAAACATCCACTTCCTTATCCAGCTGTATGGTGACAGGTGTACCTGCTGTGGCACTTTCCTGTTCTCCCATTCCTACCTGAATACTCTTGACCTTTGCTTCTTCCTTGCTGGGTAGTGTGATAATAGTGTCTCCCACCTGAATACTGCCGGATTCAATCTGTCCCTGAAATCCCCGAAAGGTATGATTCGGGCGGCATACTCTCTGTACCGGGAGATAGAAGCCTTCCTCCCTTGATTTTTCTGATACATCTATCTGCTCCAGATATTCCAGCAGAGGTTCTCCTGTATACCAGGGAATGTTCTCGGATTTTACCGTCACATTATCTCCCTCTGTTGCAGATACTGGAATAATTTTCACACTTTCCAGTCCAAGTTCCTGGGAAAGTCTTTTTATCTCATTTTCAATTTCCGAAAATCTTTCCTCACTATACCCAACCAAATCCATTTTGTTTACAGCAAATACAAAATACCGGATTCCCATCAGGGAACAAATTCTTGCATGTCTTCTGGTTTGCACAAGCACACCCTGCTTGGCATCTACTAAAATCACCGATAAGTCTGCAAAGGATGCTCCTACCGCCATGTTTCTAGTATATTCTTCATGTCCGGGAGTATCTGCCACAATAAAGCTCCGGTGGTCTGTTGTAAAATACCGATACGCCACATCAATGGTAATTCCCTGTTCCCTCTCTGCCATAAGCCCATCCAACAGCAAAGAATAATCAACGGCTCCTCCACGGCTTCCTACCTTACTATCCAATTCCAGGGCTTTTTCCTGATCCGTATATAACAATTTTGCGTCGTACAAAATGTGTCCGATTAAGGTTGATTTTCCATCATCCACACTGCCGCATGTAATAAATTTCAACAATCCACTCATCTTAGAAATACCCCTCCCTTTTTCTTCTTTCCATACTACCGGCCGCCTCATTGTCAATGACTCTTGTGGTACGCTCAGAGGATACAGCACTTAAGGTCTCTTCTATAATCTCATCCAATGTTGTTGCTGTGGATTCACAGCCTCCCGTCAGGGGGTAGCAGCCCAGGGTACGGAAACGCACATTTTTATGCTCTATCTTTTCTCCGGGCTTAAGGTTCATCCTTTCATCATCTATCATGATGATATTTCCATCCCGATACACCACAGGCCGTTCTTTGGCAAAATACAATGGTACTATATCAATATTTTCCCGCTGTATGTACTGCCAGATATCCTTCTCTGTCCAATTGGAAATGGGGAACACACGGATACTTTCCCCTTTGTGAATTCTGGTATTATACAGTTTCCACATCTCCGGACGCTGATTCTTAGGATCCCATGCATGGGCTTCGTTACGGAAAGAAAAAATACGTTCCTTGGCTCTGGATTTTTCCTCATCTCTTCTGCCGCCTCCAAAGGCCGCAGTAAAACCATATTTGTCCAATGCCTGCTTTAATGCCTGTGTCTTCATAATGTCTGTATAGGCAGAGCCATGGTCAAAGGGATTGATCCCCTGTTTTACCCCATCCTCATTAATATATTCCAGCATTTCAATTCCCAGTTCTTCTGCTGTCCGATCTCTGAATTCTATCATTTCTTTAAATTTCCATGTAGTATTTACATGCAGAAATGGAAAGGGCGGCTTCTCCGGATAAAATGCTTTTCTCGCCAGATGAAGCATGACGGAACTGTCCTTACCGATAGAATATAGCATTACCGGGTTCTCACATTCTGCTGCCACTTCACGGATAATATAGATTGCTTCTGCTTCTAATTCGTCAAGATGTGATAATTCACTCATATCTGTTCTCCTTTTCTAATACTGGTTCGATTCTGTTCTATTTATTTCAACGTTCTGTTTTTCTCCGGAAGTTTTGGTAATGTCCCAGTAAATAAAATTATCCTTTTGGGTAACGTTCATTTTACTTCCCATACCTCCAATGTCTGCACCCAGATAAAAATCAATTGCATCGATTTTACATTCTTTGACACAGGATACACAGCCCCAGCAGTCTTTTGGATATTTTATATATGCCTTTCCGTTATCATCTGCTTTTATCAGACTTCCGGGACATACCTGCATACACTGTTTACATCCGATACATGTTTCCTGATTAATGACTATGCTCATACTGTTCTCCTTCCGCCACAATATCACGATACCGGATTTTAATCTGATTATCTTCCATTCTGGAATTTACATATTTCAGCCAGTCTTCACTCTTATCCGGATAATCCAGATTTTCTGCAAAGCTGTGCCATCTTGTTTCTTTTCTGGCTTTTAAATGAGCAATCAATACCCTGCATACGGTAAGCCTCTCCTTCAGTTCATATACAAACATCAGCTCATGCATATCTTTTGCCTCCAACTGTTTGGAAAGCTCTATAATCTGATTGATTTTTTCCTCTGCCAGAGAAAGCTGTGTTTTATTAAACTGATAGTTTCTTCCAATTCCTCCTGCATAAGTATCCATGACCTTCTGCATGGCCTCCTCTAACTGCTCAATGGAAAAAATAGAACTGCCATGTTCTAAAATTTTATTATATTCTTCTTCCTTTTCTGAAAGAAGGGTTTCTTCTTCCTCTCTGGAAAGGACTGTGCCGAATTCTGTTTTCAGGTTATGTATAATGGATTGGGCGGCAATTTCTCCCTCCGCCAGTGCTCCTGTCACATATTTCTGTGGACATCCTCCTGCTACATCTCCTGCTGCATACAGCCCCCGGATGGTAGTCTGGCGATTGGTATCCACCCAATAACCACTGGCGGTATGTCCCCCTACTACATATGGTTCTGTCCCCTCTATCTCCACATTCTGTTCACTGGGATTCTTCCCTGCTTCCAGCCATTTAAGGGTCTGGCTGGGCGCCATATTCAGATAAGCTTTTAACAGCTCCTGATCCTGAGTTTCTGTGATTCCTTCCGTACGAAGATAACAGGGACCTCTGCCCTCCTGATTCTCTTTTACGGTTCCATATACCCGCTGTGAAGTGGTAAGGCCATATTTATCCTCATATACTTCTCCCAGCGCATTTACCTGCTTTGCTCCTACTCCCTGTGCAATGGTTCCGGTGGGTGCTATGGTATCTTTACACCGCAGCGCAATAAACCGCATTTCAAAGGTAGTCATCTCTGCCCCGGCATGTATTCCCATGGCATATCCCGCTCCGGTATTAAATGGCGGATACCACATCTTATGTCTGGAAAATCCCGGATTGTTAGGTTTATAGAGACCGGAGGCTCCCCCGGTGGCACAGATGACCGCCTTCGCCCTAAGCTCATAGGCAGTTCCATCTTCAATATCAAATCCAAAAGCACCCAGAATCTGATTGTCTTTCACAATATAATCTGTAATATTCAGATGGTTGATGACTGTAACATCTTCTAATTGATTCAGGGCATCTGCCAAAATAGGCTTAATATTTTCTCCGTTAATCTTTATATTACGGTTTCCTCTTGCCACATAATCTCCGTTGTCGTCTTTTAAAATCACAAGTCCAAGCTGTTCTAATTTTTCCGTCACATGATTCAGTCTCTGGGACATGGTAAGAAGTAAGTCCTCCCGGACAATGCCGTCTGCATCTTTTTTTGCATAGTCTACATAATCTTCCGGTGTACGGCCTTTGACGATATAAGCATTAATGGCATTTACTCCTGCTGCAAGACAGCCGCTTCGTTTTATATTTGCTTTTTCTGCAATCACAACAGACAAATCGGATTCTTCTCTTATGGTGAGTGCGGCATAACAGCCCGCTGTTCCTCCGCCGATAATCAGTACGTCCGTATATACAATTTTTTTATTTTGAATCTTCATAACTGCTCTCTCCTCTAAATTAAATATAGAATACGTCCTGATCCTGCATTGCACTGTTTTCCATCAGATAAGTCCTGTTCTCATCAAATATGTATAACCGGTAAATTAATACCTGCACCTTTTCTCCTATGCTGATGGGGTCTTTTTCTAAAGAGCGTTCTGCCTTGATTGATATTCCCTTTATATTGATGGTAAGCTCTAAATGATTTCCCCGAAATACAATTTCTTCTACGGTTCCTTCTTCTGCCGCACTTATATATCTTTTCAGGTTTCCGCTTTTGGAAATCCGGACAAACTCCGGTCGGATAACCGCCTGTGCTGCCCCATCTACGGATTCAAATCCGGTTAGATGCTCATAATTATTTACAATGGTGGAGCGTCCGATAAACTGTGCCACAAATGGAGTTTCCGGTGTTTTGTAAATCTCCATGGGAGTTCCCACCTGTTCTATCCGTCCATGGTTGGTTACAATAATTTCATCTGCTACTTCTACCGCTTCGTCCTGGTCATGTGTTACAAAAATACTGGTAATGCCTACCTTGTGAATCATATCCTTTAACCAGTTTCGAAGCTCCAGTCTTACTTTTGCATCAATGGCAGCAAATGGTTCATCTAAGAGCAGTACCTGAGGATTGGGAGCAAGGGCTCTTGCAAATGCTACTCTCTGCCGCTGTCCCCCGGAAAGTTGACTGGGATACCTTTTTTCCATGCCGGAAAGTCCGGTAAGCTCTATCAGTTCCATGACACGCTCCTTAATCTTTGCTTTGGGCATCTTCTGAACCTCCAGCCCAAAAGCAATATTGTCAAATACAGTCATATAACGGAATAATGCGTAATTTTGAAATACAAATCCAATGCCCCGTTTGGCTGCGGGAATATCATTTATTCGTTTTCCGTCTATAAAAATATCTCCTGCATTGGGTTCTTCCAGTCCTGCTATCATACGGAGGATTGTTGTCTTACCGCTTCCGCTTGGTCCTAACAGCGCCACGAGTTTTCCTTTTTCAATTCCAAAGTTTACATTGTCTGAAGCCTTAAAGCTTCCATAATGTTTTTCTATCTGTTTCATTTCCACGTACATACTGTCACCTCCCATGATTCTAAATTCCGCCTTTCTTTTTGTTCTGATATTCTACAAAGTTTCGAAGCAGCAGTACCAGCACTGCAATAATAACCAGAAGTGAGGATACTGCAAAGGCTGCTGTAATAGAATCTGCTGATCCGGACAGGTACAGTGCATCAATTTCCAGCGGCAGGGTAAAGGTTTCTCCTCTTGTCTTTGACAATGCATTCACTGCCCCAAACTCACCCAAGGCTCTTGCGGTACATAAGATAATCCCATAGAGCAATGCCCATTTAATATGAGGCAGTGTGACTTTTCGAAATATCTTAAATCCTCCTGCTCCCATAAGGGTGGCCGCTTCCTCTTCTTCTTTTCCCTGTGCATTCAGCACCGGAATAATCTCTCTGGAAACAAAGGGGAAGGTAACAAATATAGTAGCAAGCACTACACCCGGAATTGCAAACACAATCTTTATATCTGTTCCCAGCATCTCATTGATGGCATCTATATATTTTCCTGCCCATCCCAGTCGTCCGAAGGTCATCAGAAATGCCAGACCTGCAATGACAGGGGAAATGGAAAATGGAATGTCAATCAACGTTGCCAGAATGTGTTTCCCCCGAAAAGAAAATTTTGTAAGCAGCCAGGCTGCCATAATTCCAAAGAAGGTATTGACACTTACTGCAACAATAGTTGCCAGAAATGTGACGCCCAGAGCTGAAATAACATACTCTGATGACAATGATTCGAAATAGAATGCGACTCCTTCTTTTAATGAATTAACAATTACAGACACAAGAGGCAGAACCAACATACAACCGATAAAAAGTATGCCTGCTGTAATCAGCGCAATTTCTGTTTTACTACGCTTTTTATTTTTTTGCTTTTCCATTTGGCTCCTCCTATGCGGTTCGTTTTAACTGATGTACCTGAATGATATTCATCAGAAGCAGTATCAAAAATGAAATCAGCAGCATCACCAGAGCTATAGCAGTTGCACTGGCATAATCCACATAGTTTAATTTCTGCATAATTACATAGGATACTACCTGTGTCTGCTCTTTGGCACTGTTGCCTGAAATATAGATAACACTTCCATATTCTCCAATTCCCCTGGCAAATGCCAGACCGAATCCGGTCATCAGTGCCGGCCTTAATTCCGGAAGAATTATTTTCCAGAAGACTCTCCTGTTGTCTGCCCCCAGCATACTGCCTGCCTCTTCATAGGAAACATCCAGCTTTTCAAGGACGGGCTGTATTGCCCTTACTACAAAGGGGATTCCTACAAAGATCAATGCAATGGTAAGCCCTATTTTTGTATAGGATACTTCAATTCCCAGTTTCGCAAGATATTTTCCAGGAAATCCGTTATCTGCATACATTTTGGATAATGTAATACCTGCAACTGCTGTGGGAAGTGCAAAGGGCAGTTCAATTAATCCGTCTAACAGCCTTTTTCCCGGAAATTCATACCGCACCAGAATCCATGCCAGAATCACCCCAAATATGCAATTGCATACTGCCGCAATCAAAGAACACACAATACTGGTTACAAATGCATTCTTTACTTCCTTTCTTCCCAGCAGCCCGAAAAACTCCTCAAAGGACAATTGGAAAGAATAGACTAGTACAGATGCTAATGGAATCAGTACCAGCAGCGACAGCATAGTAACCGTTACTCCCATGGTCAGCCCAAACCCCGGTACTACTCTGCATGTTCGCCCTTCCTTTTTCCTTCCTAATATTTTCATATGCCCTCCTATTTACTGTATATTTCATCAAATATTCCGCCGTCCTGGAAGAATTCCTTGTATGCCTCATCCCAACCGCCAAAATCATCTATGGTGCAAAGATTGATATTCAAGTCAAACTTATCGGAAAATTCCTGCAAAATTTGTGTATTAGAAGGACGGTATCCATATGTTCCTATAATTTTCTGTGCCTCATCAGAATAGAGATATTCCAAATATTCTTTTGCCGCTTCCTGAGTTTCATTCTTATCTGCGTTTTCATCTACGATTCCTACACTTGGTTCTGCCAGAATACTGACGCTTGGTGTAATGATTTCATATCCTTCCGGATATTCGTTCACGGTAGAAATTGCTTCGTTTTCCCAGGCAATCAGTACATCTCCCTGACCATTTTCTACAAATGTGGTAGTAGCCCCTCTTGCTCCGGAATCCATAACAGAAACATTGTTATAAAGAGCTGTAGCGAAATCTTTTACTTCCTGCTCATTATCATATTTTTGACTGGCATATTCCCATGCTGCCAGAAAATTCCAGCATGCACCGCCGCTGCTTTTGGGATCTGGAGTAATTACGTTTACACCTTCTTTGGTCAAATCCTCCCAGTCCTTAATTCCTTTTTCATTTCCTTTCCGTACTAAAAATACAATGGTAGAGGTATAGGGGGAGGAGTTACCTTTAAATTCTTCTATCCATCCCTCATTGATAAGACCCGCCTCTTCAATTAAGGTAATATCATGTGCAAGTGCAAGTGTTACTACATCTGCATCGCTTCCTTCTATTACAGACCGTGCCTGACCACCGGAACCGCCATGAGACTGAATAATCTTTATTTCTTTTCCTGTTTTTTCTTTGTAATGCTCCTGAAATACCTTGTTATATTCTACATATAACTCTCTTGTGGGATCGTAAGAGACATTGGTAAGTGTCAGGCTTTCATCAGCCTTTTTTGTATCCTTCCCGCATCCAGCCAGTGAAGCTGATGCCAACACTGCTGCAAGTGTAGCTGCTATAATTTTTTTTCCATTCTTTTTCATAATTTTCCCCTCTTTTTCTATTCAAACAATTCTGTTGATAAATAACGTTCTCCAGTATCCGGAAGCAGTACTACAATGTTTTTTCCTTTATTCTCCGGTCTTTTTGCCAGAAGCTCTGCTGCGTAAAGAGCTGCTCCTGAGGAAATTCCAACCAAAAGTCCATCTGTTTTTGCTACTTTTCTTGATGTTTCAAATGCATCCGTATTTTCCACTGTAATAATCTCATCTACTATTTCTAACTCCAGCACCTTAGGTACAAATCCTGCTCCTATTCCCTGTATTTTATGCGGTCCCGGCTTTCCGCCTGAAAGCACTGGTGAATCTTTCGGCTCTACTGCTACAATTTTAATATTAGGATTCTTTTCCTTTAATCCCTCTCCAACTCCGGTGATTGTTCCTCCGGTTCCCACTGCTGATACAAAAATATCTACTTTTCCATCAGTATCTTCCCATATCTCTTTTGCCGTGGTTTCCTTATGAGCCACAGGATTTGCACCGTTTTCAAACTGCTGTGGAATTACTGCATTTCCATACTCTTCTTTTAAGTGTTCTGCTTTTGCAATGGCTCCCTTCATTCCTTCTTTTCCAGGTGTCAATACAATCTCTGCTCCCAGAGCTGCTACAATTTTTCTTCGTTCCACACTCATGGTATCCGGCATGGTGAGAATTAAGTGAAGCCCTTTGGATGCTGCCACAAAAGCAAGGCCGATTCCGGTATTTCCACTGGTTGGTTCAATCAGCACTGTTTCATTGTTAATCAATCCTTTTTTGATACCGTCTTCTATCATGGCGTATGCCACACGATCCTTGACGCTTCCTAAAGGATTAAAATACTCCAGCTTTCCGATGATTTTCGCGTCTAATTCATGCTCTCTTTCATAATTTGTCAACTCCAATAAGGGAGTGTTTCCGATCAATTCTGTTAAATATCCTGCTATTTTACTCATTTCATATCCTCCAATTTGTTATATGAGTTACCAGGGGCAAAAGGTCATGCTTTTCATGCTTGCATCAAAAAGTATGAGTTTGGGACCCGCAAAACATGAGAAAGTAGCCCGAATAGGGCGGATTTCGAATGTTTTAGAAGTGCGGAGCAATCCGTTGGTAACGTGTGTGCATTATACCTTTTGCCCCTGGTATCATATTGAATAATTAAAATCATTTTCCTCTTTCCATGCCACCATATCTTCCAAAGTAATTGTGTCTATTACCCCGCTGACTGCCTCGTCAATCTTACTCCAGAGAATCATGCTGATATCCTCTTCTTCCTCTGTATTAAGTACCATACTCCCTTCTGTTACCTGCAAAATTTCTCCTACTTTATAGTCATAGGGTTTTCTGGATAAGCGGTAACCCCCCTGAGGCCCTCGAATGCTTTTTACCAGTCCCGCTTTATTCAGCAACGATACCACCTGCTCCAGATATTTTTCTGAAATTGCCTGCCTCTCTGCAATATCCTTCAAACAGATTGGTTCACTGGCATCCTGTTCCGCAAGATCCATCATAAGTTTTAATGCATACTTGCCTTTCATTGAAACTTTCATTCATGATCTACCTCCTCCTTCATGTTATTTTTCTGTTATATCATTTATTTCCTACCTTGTCAATAGGTTATATATGATATTTGAAGAGTTTTTATCTAAAAAAGGTACATCATAACAAAATCTTTCCTATAAAAATATAGAGTATGGAGGTTTATTATGTCTAAAAAACAACAAAAAATAAGAAGTTCCCATGCTTATTAATTTGCATGTAAACTTCTTATTTTTTTATAATGAGATACCAGGGTCCCCAAAGTCATGCTTGCATGAAAAATTTCTTTGCAACATCAAAAAACTCTTCCGCATTTGAAAGCATGGCAGGGTGTCCTCCTGTTTGGAAAAAATGCAATTTGCAGTCAGGTATCCTGGCTTTCATATTTCCATAGGTTAAATCAAAATCGACAAACTCTGCAAATTCATCTTTTAGACTAGCTGTAAGCATTGTAGGTACATTTATCAGGGATAAATCTTTATGAAAAAAATTGCCAATTGATTTATGATGCCTTAGCATAACATCTGTATCATTATCAATTACACTCTCCCAATCGCTTCCATGGTTATCGTACCAGAAGTCTACTTGATCTTGATTTAACTTTAATTGTCTGCGGTCATCCGGTGTTATCTCTGCTACAATATCAAGTGCTTTTTCCCCTTCAAAACTATCTGCAATTATTTTTCCTACTAAATCACCGTACTCCAATGCGATATTTAAGGCTGCAAGAGCACCGCCGCTTGTACCAATAATATTGACTTTTCCATAATTATTTTGCTTCAGCAAAGTTGCTGCCTGCATCGCTTCATCATACCAAAAATCAATGGGAAAACTATCCAGCCTATCTGAATTGCCATGCCCCAAAAAGTCAATTAAAATTAACTTAAAGTCATTTTTGTATAGGTCCACAACGCTATTGAACATTTTGGATGAGGCAGTATTACCATGCAATAAAAGCAAAGGGAGGCCTTCTCCGATTTCTTCAAAAAAAACATTTTTATCTTGATATTTGAAGTATGGCATATCATTTCTCCTTAACATAAGTTTTTATTAATTCTCTTATACAGAAATCTTTATAATTTCCTCATACTCCTCTGCAAGTTCCGCCAAATGGAGCAGTTCATTTCCTTTTACTGTACGCACCAGCAATTCCAGACGGACAACTTCCTCTTTTCTTCTCGTCTGAAATTTTAAAATCTTACATTTATATTTTTCTTCCAGTTCTGTTTTTATTCTTGTTACAATCTCATCTCCTGCCCCCGGCAGACAATTATATTCTATTTCGATGTGATGCACTTCTTTCATGATATAAGACAATTTTCCTCTGCGTCCAATAAAGACTTCCACCAAAACAATAATAACCGTGGTAGCAATACCAATAACATACATACCTGTTCCCATGGCCATTCCCACACCAAGGGTTGCCCATATTCCGGCAGAGGTGGTTACTCCGCTTACACTTTTATTTCTGGAGAAAATAACTCCTGAACCCAGAAACCCAATGGCGGTAACCGTTCCGGCTGCAATTCTAGAAGGATCCAGGCGGACATACTGCCCCAATACATCTTCAAATCCATACTTGGATAATACAATCATTAGAGCCGAGGATACTGCTACAATAATATGCGTACGCACCCCTGCATTTTTACTCCGGCTTTCTCTCTCAAATCCGATGATTCCTCCGCATAAACCTGCCAGAATAATTCGCAGCATCAGTTCCCCCTGCTGCATGATTACTTCTGTGTCTAAAATTCCTTCCATGAACAACTCCTTACCATTCGCCTTTTGATTATCCCCTAAAACACTATATCTATTGCAGTTTCAAAGGATTACAACCATTCATTTTACTTATTATTTTAATGTTACATTTTATAAAGCAGCAGTGGAATCACTGCTGCTTTATAAAAATATTTAAGCTTTCTTTCCTTATTATCATCGCTATTTCTAACTCTGATATTGTGGTGCCTACTATTTATTTCTTAATCTTCACTTTGGTAACCGTGCTATATTTTCCGTAAAATTTATTTTTCATAGAATCAACATTGTAAGCACGAACTTTCAAATAATAGGTCCTGCCTTTTTTCAATCCTTTGATCGTCTTCTTGTTAGAAGTAACAGTGACTTTATTTACTGCTTTAAAGTCTTTATTACTGCTGTAAACAATCTGGTAACCGGCAGCGCCTTTTGTTTTCTTCCACCAGATACTCATTTGTCCCGGCTTATTGTTTTTCTTGCCGGTAATTACGGCCTTACCTGGTTTCTTAACTTTCGACCATTGCGCATATAGGGTCTGGTTTTTAGTCAAATTTACCTTTGTTGAGGCAGATACTTTTTTACCGCCGCTTTTTTTGGTGTACCAGCCTTTAAAAGTATAATTCTTTCTTATTATGGTGGGTAATTTACCATATTCATTTCCCTGGGTAACCTTTAAACTGGATTTACTAAGCCTGGTACCGCCGTTCTTATTGAATGTGATCTGATATACTTTTCCTTTTTTACTCCATCTCGCGTATACTTTATGAGGGATTATTTTTATTAAATCTTTCTTTGTCAGGTTGACACCGCCACTATTAGCTGAATACCAGCCATCAAATTTATAACCGGATCGATATGGTTTTACCAATTCTAAATAAGATTCATTAACAGTATAACCTAATAGTTTTCCTTTATCGTTCTTAACATTAGTTGTGACATTAACTCCTAGAATACCTAATTCCGCATCCTTCCAGTTATAAGAACTGACTGTATCCACAGCGCTGGCGGCGATGGTTGCATTGGTACTGTCCATAGTAATCCACTGATTATCAATATAAACCATATTCCATGCATGATTTTGCTGCCTGGAACTTACATAGACACATGGTATATCTACCGCATTGAGCATAGCTCTCATTAAAAACGAATATTCCGCACATCTTCCCTTTTTATTTTTAAGTACATCATCAGCAATCAGATATCTATTTTTCATACTAGAGGCATACTTAATATTGTCATTAATCCATTTACTGATAATTGTGACCTTTTCCTTATCATTTTTTGCATTTTTAACCAGCTTTAAAGCAAAATCCTTAGATTTTTTCTCTTTTGGTGCCAGCGTACTTTCCCGATAGTTTGTCAAATAATCTTTCGGTTTAAACTTTTCTAATTGTGAGACATTTTTTTTATATGCATTATAATTATTGATATTATTTTCTTCCTTATTAAACCCAAAATATATTTTATTACCGCTTTTCAGAAAATCCACGCGACACATTTCATAAAAAACTTTATCTTTCTCGGTGTATTGGGATAACAATACAGTTATTTCATATTTTTTATCTGCCTTAATCTTATCAATGGGTATTATGATTTCAGCCTGTCCATTATTAAAATCCTGGGTATCTTTATAGATCCGGTCATCAGTGAAACCATTTTTATCTATAGTCCATATACTTACCAAATATTTTCCACTTTCATAATTATATTTTTTACTATAAATTCTATTTTTTGTATTAAATCGGACCCGGATCTGTTTATTATAGTTCTCAAACGATGCATAAGGTGTTTTCTCATACCCGTAGAAGAAAC